>JANPAM010000171.1:0-3094 GCA_031429915.1 Sphingomonadales bacterium
ATTCCAAGCTGTCGGCGAAGACCATTGGCCGACCGAAATAATAGCCCTGAATTTTGCTGCAGCCAAGTTGCTGGATCATCGCCAGCTCGGCCTCGGTCTCGACGCCTTCAGCCGTGGTGGAGATGTTCAAACTGTCCGCCAATGCAACCACAGCGCGGATAATTGCCACACTTTCAGCCTTGTTCTTGGCAGCTCCCTGAACAAAGCTGCGGTCAACCTTGATCGTATCGAAACGCACATTCCGCAAATAGCCGAGCGATGAATATCCGGTACCAAAATCGTCAAGCGACAATTTGATACCGAGTCCACGCAACCGATCGAGAACTTGCACAGCAAGTCCGCCATCGCGAAGGAAAATACTCTCGGTCACTTCAAGTTCCAAGCGCCAAGCGGGCAGCCCGCTATCGTGGAGTGCTGCGATAACCGTTTCGACAAAGGACGTACTGGTAAGTTGATCGACTGAAATATTGACAGCGATGCGAGTCGAGTCAGGCCAACTCATTGCGTCCTTGCAGGCGCGTCGTAAAATGAAGTTTCCGATTGGCACGATCAAACGGGCATCCTCGGCAACCGGCACAAATTTTGCTGGCGAAACACTCCCGAATTTGGGGTTGTTCCAGCGAAGCAAAGCTTCAAACCCGACAACCATATGATCGCTATCACTGGTTACGACTGGCTGATATTCGACATGGAGCTGGTCTTTTTCCAAGGCATTGCGTAGTTCGACTTCCATCAAACGCCGCTCTTCGGCATTTGCGTGCAGTTTATGCTGATAACTATGGTGCGTGTTACCGCCTTCGTCCTTCGACCGGTACAGCGCAAGGTCGGCGCTTCGCATCAACAGTTCAACCGTCTGTCCGTCAATCGGACCGAGCGCGCTGCCGATACTTGCGCCAATGAACAATGTATTCTGGTCAACCTCATACGGCTTGGAAAGGCTCTCGATAATCCTGCGTGCTAGGGAGAGCAGATATTTGCTGTCACTTGCATCCTTGATCACAATCGCAAATTCGTCGCCGCCCAATCGCCCGCAAAGCTCATTGTCAGACATGATTAGCTGCAACCGCCTCGCCACTTGAGCAAGCAGCCGGTCGCCTACAGGATGACCCAGAGTATCATTGACCGCCTTGAACCGGTCGAGGTCGATCATCATGAATCCACAACGACGACGCCATTTCTCGGCATCGGTCAGGGCGTCAGCCAATGTTTCGGTCAGTTGAAGGCGGTTGGGCAGACTGGTTAGCGTGTCAAACCGGGCAAGGTGCGAGATTTTGTCAGCCGACACACGCTGCTCGGTGACGTCAGAACCGACGCCCCGGAAACCTAAAAAGCTTCCATCCTCCGAATGACGCGGCGATGCCGAAAGTTCCCAATAGCGCGTTATTGCTTTGATTGTCACAGGCACGATCAGGTTGCTGAATGACTCGCGCCGTTTGAGGCGTTCAGCAAGATCATGCAGCGCCTCATGATATTTGCCTTCGTCCCAAGCGTCGCCAGCAATCAGTTTGAGCAATGGTTGGCCCTCGATTGTCCTTGCCTCTTCGCCCAGTGCAAAAGCAAAACGCGGGCTAACATGCGTTGCACAGCGCGACGTATCAGTTTGCCACAACCAATCGGCACCGCCATCTTCAAATTCGCGCAGCAAAAGGCTGACCGTTTCCGATTTTTCTTGAACAATGGAGTGAGCGATTTCGAACAATATCTGTGCCCGTGCCGAGCGCAGGCACGCAGTAACAAGCAATGCCCCGATGCCAGCGGCTGCAAACGCGAGATAATAAGCGCCGTGATATGTAAAGCCGATGGTCGAACACAGCGATGTTATTCCAATGAAGATGGTGGCCGCCAGTGGCGCGGTCGGTAGTAACAAGGAAGCATATACCATTAGCGACAACACGATCGACCATAGCCCGATCATTTCCACAAGCCCGCCATGTGCACCCAACAGGTAGAAGGACGATCCCCAGATCAATCCGGTTATGACCGCGTGGGTATTGATCTGCTTTACATCGTGGTTATCGAGTTTTGGCTTATCCCAAAGGGTTTTTGAGCTGAACTGACGAAATGTATAAAAATGGAAAGCGCAAAAAATTGTCAGCCAGCCCACGCTGCTCATAATAGGAGCGAGATCCCGGTACATTGTGACCGCGACAAGTGCGAAAATGAGATTAAGCGCTACCCGAAGCGTTGTTCGAGTCCTGATCGACCGTGCCTGAATTTCGCGCACGAGATCGCCGTCGATCCCGGTAGGATCGGAAAAGCCCAGCAATGCCTTGTAAGACAGCTCGGTAGGCAGTTCGAGGGAGGTTTCTTTTTTTAGCACCAACCGCTTGTACCGCGGTAACCTTACTCAAAGGTAATCAAGGTGGCACTAATGAAGCAAACCGTCGTAAAATTTTCTTTTGAAATCAACAGGGTTCAAACCTTACTCGATATTAACCATGTTACTCGTTGCAACCCGGTTCAAGCCGCAATCGCGTAAGGTTGGATTTCACCCGATAAATAAAGGTTGCGAGCCTTGGCGCGGCTCATCTTACCCGAGCTTGTGCGAGGCAAAGTTCTCGGTGGAACCAACTCAACTACACAATTCATTCCAGTTACCGAACGGACCTTATCGCGGATCTGTTCGCGCAGCTTGGCGCGCTCGACTTCGTCGGTTGTCCGGCACTGGACAAGAACGGCGGGCGTTTCTTCGCCACCCGGCGTCGTCACCGCAAATGCCGCAATGTCGCCAGCCTTGAAACCAGGCAATTGCTCGACTGCCCATTCGATATCCTGCGGCCAATGGTTTTTACCATTTATGATAATCATGTCCTTGGCCCGACCAACGATGAAGATGTAGCCGTTCGACATATAGCCCATGTCGCCGGTATCGAGCCAACCATCGACCAGGCAGGCGTCGGTCGATTCCTTATCGCGAAAATATTCCTTCATTAGCGACGGCCCCGAACACCAGACCTTACCAATCGTGCGGTCTGCAAGCGGACGGCCATTCTCGTCGCGGATTTCGATGGTCATGTCCTTGACGGCCTTACCGCAGTTGACGATTGCACGGTAGCGAGTTGGCCGGTCAGCGGCACCTGGATGGCCGGTCAGT
>JANPAM010000172.1:0-1779 GCA_031429915.1 Sphingomonadales bacterium
GATGAGCATAGGGACGGTTCTGCGCGCGTGGCTGGCGCACCAGATTGAGGTGTTGGTCCGCAAATCTCAGCACCGGCTGGAAAAGATCGACTCGCGGCTTGAACTGGTCGCTGGCTATATCATCGCCTATCTCAACCTCGACCGGATTATCGAGATTATTCGCAACGAGGATGAACCAAAGCCTTTGATGATGGCCGAGTTCGAATTGAACGACAGGCAGGCCGAGGCGATTCTCAACATGCGTTTGCGGTCTTTGCGCAGGCTCGAAGAAATGGAACTGCGCCGCGAACTCGAAACGCTGAATGCCGAGCGCGACGAATTGGTGAAGCTGATCGAAAGCCCCGCGCGCCAACGGACCCGGCTTAAGAAAGACCTGACGGCTTTGCGCAAAACCTATGCCGAGGAAACCGAACTCGGCCGCAGGCGGACGTCGTTGGAGGAGGCCGGACAAGCACGCGAGATATCGCTTGAAGCCTTCATCGAGCGTGAGCCGGTAACGGTCATCATGTCGAAACGCGGTTGGATCAAGGCGATGAAGGGTCATGCAGACCTGAGCGCTCGCGCCGACTTTAAGTTCAAGGAGGGCGACGGTCCGGCATTCGCGTTCCACACGCAAACCACCGACAAAATCTTAATCGCCACCGCCAATGGCCGTTTTTATACGCTTGGCGCTGATAAACTGCCCGGCGCGCGCGGTTTTGGCGAACCGTTGGGAAGCATGGTTGATGTCGAGGCGGGCAACGACGTGGTGGCGGTGCTGCCAGTGACACCGAATGGCCGGATGCTGCTCGCGGCATCGACGGGCAAAGGTTTCCTGGCCAAGATGAGCGAAGTCGTTGCCGAAACCCGCAAAGGGCGAGGCGTGGTTGGCCTGAAACCGGGAGCAAAGTTGCAGGTCGTGCGTACGGCACCTCCCGAAACCACTGACGAGGCGCTGCTAAAGGACCAATATGTCGCAGTCGTCGGTGATAACCGCAAACTCGTGGCTTTCCCGCTTAATGAACTGCCCGAAATGTCCAAGGGGCAGGGCGTTACGCTGCAACGCTATAAAGATGGCGGACTTGCCGACGCGGTGTGTTTCCGTATGAGCGAAGGCCTTAGCTGGGCGATGGGTGGCGACAGCGGCCGGACTCGAACTGAAAATGATATGTCGCTATGGCGCGTCGCACGCGGTGCCGCTGGACGGCTGCCCCCACAAGGATTCCCGCGTAACAACCGGTTTGATTAACGCAGACGCCGAACCGCCTTAACGTTTTATTCTTCATGAAATAGTGACGAATTTTTACAATTTGCTGACATGACGGTGGCAATGAAGATAATGGGTCAAAAGGATTTTGCCGATTCAACCCCGCTCAGCCTGAGCGTGGGTAACGGCGCGTTGGCATATCGCATTGATCCAAAACTGGAATATGGCTGGCTGTCTTCGCTTCCCATCGCTGGAGCAATCTTTCGCCTGGTGGGCCGCGATGTCCGCCATGTATTCAGCAACAAAAAATTCGACGACCTTGCACTCGGTTTTGATCGGGAGTCGGGGCTTGATCTGGCAACGCTTGCCGACCGGGTCATGGCAATGATCGATACCGGTCGCGATACGCATTTCGAATGCTGGCAATCGCCCGATCTGGTGAGCCGCCGCGAGCTTGAAATCAGCATCGCTCGCTTTGGTGCCGATGGTGACATGCTGTTGCTGTCGATGGTCGACAGGACTGCGGAGGCGATCAGCCGGATCAATTTGCGCCGCGAAATGCTGAGCGATAGCCTGACCGGTTTTGTTAACCG
>JANPAM010000173.1:0-1700 GCA_031429915.1 Sphingomonadales bacterium
ACAGGCAATGACCGCGCGGTCCTCCCCTGCCCGTAGCGAGCATTTGTCCGACGACAGTGCGTGGGGCAGCATCGGCACCACCAGATCGGGGAAATAGACGCTGTTGCCGCGCTTCGCTGCCTCATGGTCGAGCGCGCTGCCGGGCCGGACATAGTAACTGACATCGGCAATCGCGACAATGGCGTCGAAACCACCGGTAGCCTCATCCGGCGTTGCCCAAATCGCATCGTCAAAATCGCGAGCATCGCGCGGGTCGATGGCGATGATGGGGAGGTGCCGCAGGTCTTCGCGGTGGTCAGCGGTAACGGGCAGCTCATGCACCCGCTCAGCCTCACGCTCCACCGTCTCCGGCATTTCAAACGGGATGCCGTATTTGTGGATGGCAATCAGGCTGAAACTCTTCGGCGCGAACGGATCGCCCAGAACCTCAGTAACCTTGGCCGACTTGCGCGTGGCGTTGCCGGTCATTTCGGCAAGTACCAAATCGCCGGGCTTGGCTTCACCGACTTCGCTGATTTGAGTGTCGAAGCGAGCCTTTTTATCAATCGACTTCAGCCAAAACCGGCCATCCTCGCCCGCCTCGACGACACCTATTACCTGCTCGCTGGCCCGTGCGAGCTTCTTAGTGACGTGCGCCATCCAACCCGAGCCCCGCTCTTCGGTCCGAGCGAGTATCCGGTCGCCAACGCCCAAAGCGCCGCGCTTGCCCTGCTCAATCACACGAATTTTGGGAAGCGGTATTCCCTCTGCCTCCCAACGCTCAGGCACTGCAATCGGTTGATTGCCGTCAATCTCGACAATTTTCAGCACCGTAACCTTTGGGATGCCACCCATTTTGTGAAAGGAACGACCCGGGGCAAGGTCAACCAGGCCCTCATCGGTCATGTCCTTGAGCAGTGCCTTCAACGCAATTTTTTCTTCGCCACGTAACCCGAACTCACGAGCAATCTCGCGCTTTCCGGCAGGCACATTGCTTTCTTGAATGAAGGCGAGAATTTGCTGACGCGATGGCAGGCCCTTATCGTGCGAGTGTTTTTTATGTGCCACTCAGTAAGTCCGGCCGATCAATATCCGCTCAACCGCAGCTTCTCCCGTGAAGAAACACGCTCCATCGACGGGTGCAGCATCAAGCGGGGTGTTACGCATGGTGATTTTGAGCGCCTTCAGTTGCTCCACTATTTTGTCGAGAGCCGCGCCGGTTGGCCTTGCCCATTGAACTTCAACCCAACCGACAAATTTGTCATCGCTCTTAAAATGTGAAGCTAAATCAGTAACGTCTCGCTGGATATTATCGTCCAGCCTCACCTTTGCTTCAGCAAACAGTCCTGTCTGGATTTCTTCTAACAGCGTCGCCGCCTCCCTGATAAATTCGTCACGCGGAATGAAGGCGGGATTGAGTTTGCCGTCGTCTTTATACAAGCGGTCGCGGCGCAGCATCGCGACATTGTCGCTGGCCACGTCACGCGGGCCGACCTCGACGACTAATGGCGCACCCTTTTTAACCCAGGCCCAACGTTTGTTCGACGCCTTGATCGCTTTTGTATCGAGCAAGACCCGCACCGGTTCGCCAAATGCATTCAAACCGCGCAATTCGGCAGCAAGCGAACGGCAATAATCGAGAATAGCCTCATCTTCTTCATTGTCGCGCAACATCGGCACAATCACCACCTGATGCGGTGCGATCTGCGGCGGACAGCGAA
>JANPAM010000174.1:0-1779 GCA_031429915.1 Sphingomonadales bacterium
TCAAGAAGCGGGTTATCGACGGCACAGCAAGCTCATCGCATGCACAAGCAATGGCGGAACGTGTGCTTCCGCTGGCCGAAGCGGCTTGGGGTTTTGCGGAAAAAGCCGGAGCTTAGGGCCGGAGCTTAAGGAGAGAACAATGTCGTTATTTGATCTGACCGGCAAGGTCGCCATCGTTACCGGTTCATCACGCGGTATAGGACAAGCGATTGCCGAGGAAATGGCCGATCACGGTGCCAAAGTCGCGATCTCCAGCCGCAACATTGGTCCCTGCGAAGAGGTCGCCGCTGGCATCAATGCCAAGCATCCCGGTGCTGCGATCGCGGTGGCGTCAAGCCTGTCGTCGAAGGAAACCCTGCAAAACCTGGTCGAGGAAACCCGCAAGGCTTTCGGCAAGGTCGATATCCTTGTATGTAACGCAGCATCGAACCCGCATTACGGCCCGATGGCGACGATCACCGATGAACAGCTTCGCAAGACGCTCGACCACAACATCGTTTCGCAACACTGGCTGATCCAGATGGTCGCGCCCGAAATGATCGAGCGCAAAGCGGGATCTATCGTGATTGTGTCATCCATCGGCGGGCTTCGCGGTTCGCCTATCCTTGGCGCCTATGCGATTACCAAGGCCGCTGACATCCAGATGACCAAGAACCTTGCGCGCGAGTATGGGCAATACAATGTCCGTGTTAATTCGATAGCGCCGGGGCTGGTTAGAACCGATTTCGCGAAAGCGCTCTGGGAAGATCCTGATAACCTCAAACATTCGACCGCAAGCGCGGCGATGGGCCGCATTGGCGAGCCACGTGAAATTGCTGGAGCTGCTGTGTTCCTGGCATCGGACGCAGCGAGCTTTATGACCGGGCAAACAATCGTGATTGATGGAGGCGTGGTCGTATGACCCTTCGACAGGCTCAGGGTGCATTATCAGGCAAGGTCGCGATCATAACCGGCGCTGGTTCGGGCATTGGCCGCGCCTCGGCGATCCGTTTTGCCGAAGAGGGCGCGAAGGTCGTGCTTGGCGATATGGCGGCTTCGGTGAACGAAACCGCCTCAATGATCGGCGACGCGGCGACCGCCGTGCAAATGGATGCAGGCGATGAAGCCGATGTTGCAGCAATCGTCGCCAAGGCGCTTGAACTTCACGGCCATCTCGACATCGCTTTTGCCAATGCAGGCATTTCCGGCGGAATGGAGGGCATTTTCGACAATACGGTGGAGAATTTCACTTCTGTCCTGCGGGTAAATCTAATCGGCCCGTGGCTGATGGTCAAACATGCGGGCAAGGTCATGGCTGATGCGGGGAAAGGCGGCTCGATTATCCTGACCGCAAGCGTGGCTGGCATCCGCTCAGGCGCTGGCGGCCCGCCATATTCGGCGTCGAAAGCGGGCGTCATCAATCTTGCCAAGGTCACCGCGCAGCAACTATCGGGCACCAATGTCCGCTGCAACGCGATCTGCCCCGGCCTTACCGAGACCGGCATGACCAAGCCGACCTTCGATTACGCGAAGGAAAAAGGCGTCACCGAAAAGATCGGCCGCCTCAATCCGCTGCGCCGCGGAGCGCAGCCCGAGGAACTGGCCAATGTCGCATTGTTTCTCGCCAGCGATCAGGCAAGCTATGTCAACGGCCAAGCCATCGCAGTGGACGGCGGACTTTCCAGCTCTCACCCCGTAACCCGCCAGTTGACAGGACAGACAGCGGTATGAACCTTTCCGTATCCGACCCCACCGAACTCGGATTTCTGCCCGACCGGCTGGCCCGCATCCCCGCTTTTA
>JANPAM010000175.1:0-34786 GCA_031429915.1 Sphingomonadales bacterium
TCAGAAATCAGAAGCATTCCGCCTTTTCGCGCCGGTGACACCATCAAGGTCGGCGTGAAGGTTATCGAGGGCGAACGCACCCGCGTGCAGAATTACGAAGGCGTGTGCATCGCGCGTTCGAACAAGGGCATGGGCTCCAACTTCACTGTTCGCAAAATGTCGTTCGGCGAGGGCGTCGAGCGTGTGTTCCCGCTGTACAGCCCGAACATCGAAAGCATCGAAGTCGTCCGCCGCGGCGTCGTTCGTCGTGCGAAACTCTATTATCTGCGCGGCTTGACCGGTAAGAAGGCACGTATTGCCGAACGCCGCGACCCGCGTCCTTCCGACAAAGCACCGATTAAGGGAACCACTCCGGCCGAATAGGTCCGATCCCGCACGTTCTTTACCGAACAAGAAAAGCCGGGGTCCAACCAGACCCCGGCTTTTTTGACGCCAAAATTTAAGGGAATACAAAATGGGTTATCGAATCGTAGTGGCTGGCGCGACGGGCAATGTTGGGCGCGAAGTCGTCAACATTCTGGCTGAACGCGAATTTCCTGCCGACGAAGTCGCGGTGCTGGCATCATCGCGAAGCCAGGGCATCGAAATCGAATATGGCGATACCGACAAGATGCTGAAGGTTCAGAATATCGAGAATTTCGACTGGGCGGGTTGGGACATGGCGATTTTTGCGATTGGTTCGGAAGCAACCCTAAAGTACGCGCCCATAGCCGCAGCCGCAGGCTGCGTGGTGATCGACAACAGCTCGCTGTTCCGCATGGATCCCGATGTTCCTCTAATCGTTCCTGAGGTGAACCCTGACGCGATTGATGGCTACAAGCGTAAGAATATCATTGCCAACCCCAATTGCTCGACAGCGCAGCTTGTTGTTGCGCTGAAGCCGCTGCACGATTTCGCCAACATCACGCGCGTTGTCGTCTCGACCTATCAGTCGGTCTCGGGCGCGGGCAAGGAAGGCATGGACGAGCTGTTCGAGCAAAGCCGCAACATCTTCGTCGGCGACGGCGCGGTGGCAAAGAAATTCACCAAGCAGATCGCCTTCAACGTCATCCCGCACATCGATAGCTTCCTCGATGATGGCTATACCAAGGAAGAGTGGAAGATGATGGTCGAGGTCAAGAAGATCCTCGACCCCAAAATCAAACTGACGGCTACTTGTGTCCGCGTGCCGGTGTTTGTCGGCCATAGCGAGGCGGTGAATATCGAATATGAGCGCGAGATGTCGGCGGCGAAGGCCAAGACGATCTTACGCGAAAGTCCCGGCATCATGCTGGTCGATAAACGCGAGGACGGCGGCTACACGACCCCCATCGAGGCTGCGGGCGACGACGCCACTTACGTGAGCCGTGTGCGCGAAGACCCCACGGTGGACAACGGCCTTGCCTTCTGGTGCGTGTCGGATAACCTTCGCAAGGGGGCTGCATTGAATGCAGTGCAGATTGCAGAGCTGCTGGGGCGGCGGCATTTGAAGAAGGGGTAAGGTTGTGGGGCTGCAGGCAGACATTTTTTGGTCGTTCCGCAGTCCTTACAGTTATCTCGCGACGCGGCGTTACCGCGCATTGACCGAAGAATATGACCTGGCGCTCAACCTGCGTCCGGTTTATCCGCTGGCGATCCGTGACCCTGCGTTTTTCGAACGAAGCCATCCCAACTGGTTGCGCTACACGTTTACGGACATATTCCGCGTCGCACAGTTTCATGACATTCCCTTTGGTCCTCCACGTCCCGACCCTATCGTCCAAGATGTACGAACTCGCAAAATTGCCGACGAGCAGCCTTATGTTTTCCGGCTGACCCGATTAGGACAGGCAGCGGCGCGGCGGGGGAAGAGCTTGGCCTTTTGTGACGAGGTGTCTCGGCTGATCTGGGGCGGGGCGGAGAATTGGCATGAGGGGGAGCACTTGGCTGGTGCGGCGGAGAGAGCCGGGGTGAATCTGGCTGAACTCGATGCCGAGGCAGTGAGCGACGCCAAGGCACTGGACATAGAAATTTCCGCTAATCAAGATGCGCTCGAAGCTTCAGGGCATTGGGGCGTGCCGACGTTAGTTTTCGACGGCGAACCCTTTTTCGGGCAGGACCGCATCGACATGGCGTTATGGCGGATGAAGCAGAACGGCTTGTCGTTCCGGCGGTAACCGCATTCTGCAAGAAATGTCTTTCCTACAGGGGGCCAATTTGCCTATCATGTTCGAATGAATTGGTTAGTCGATAACAGTCCGTCCGCTTCCGTTCGCAGCCCCAATTTTTCTCCCTCAAAATTTGTGCAATCCACTATCAACTTGCTTAGTTTTCTGCGGGTTTTGACGACCGGCGTCCGGGCATGATTTCCTACAGCTTTCATGCTTCCGATGGAGTCGAAATTGCGTGGCGGGAGACGGGTGAGGGGCGTCCGCTCATTCTCATCCACGGATATATTAGCGAGGCCGATACAAACTGGATTAAGTTCGGCCATGCCGCTGCCTTGGCCGAGGCAGGCTACCGAGTCATCATGCCCGACCTCCGAGCGCACGGGCTGAGCGGCAAGTCGCACGATGCGGCGCTATATCCAAAGGACATATTGGCCGACGACCAGTTTGCGTTGATTGACCATCTCGGCCTCACCGATTTCGACCTTGGCGGGTATTCGCTCGGCGGGCGGACGGTGGCTCGGATGCTGGCTCGGGGGTGCTCACCGGGCAGGGCTATCATCTCGGGGATGGGGCTTCAAGGGCTTACGAGCACCGAAAAACGCGGTGATCATTTCCGGCATATCCTCGACAATCTGGGCAAGCACGAAAAAGGTTCGCCCGCATGGATGGCAGAGGCGTTTTTGAAAACCACTGGCGGTGATCCGGTGGCGCTCCGGCACATTCTCGATACCTTTATCAACACGAGCGAGGAAATGTTGCGCGGGTTGGAGTTGCCTATCGCTCTGATATGCGGTGAGGATGATCAAGATAATGGCTCGGCGACAGCTCTCGCCGAAGTGCTACCGCGTGGAAAGCTGTTCACCGTTCCCGGCAATCATATGAGTTGCGTGGTTAAGCCCGAATTCGGGCAGGCGCTTGTCGCTGCGTTGACGGGGCCGTCATGGTGATGCGTGCACACGCCGATTTGCAGCCGACGTTGGTGGGCGACAAACTTATGCTTCGTCCGCTGACCGAAAGCGATTGGGAGGCAATGTATGCCGTCGCTTCTGATCCCCTGCTTTGGGAAGTACACCCCGCGTCAGATCGCTACAACGAGCCGGTGTTCCGAGAGTATTTTGCGGGGGCGATGGCATCGCGCGGTGCGCTGGCGGTGATTGACCGCGCTACGGGAAGCATCATCGGCGGCAGCCGTTATGCAAACTTTGTGCCCGATCGGAACGAGATCGAAATCGGCTGGAGTTTCCTCGCGCGCGCATACTGGGGCGGCGCGTATAACCGAGAGATGAAGACGCTGATGCTGACCCACGCGTTCCGTTTTTTCGACAGCATCCGGTTTAATATCGGTGCCACAAATGTCCGTTCGCGTCGCGCCGTGGAGAAAATCGGCGCGCGGCTTGACGGCGAATATGTGCCCGACGCGATAAACGGAGTGCCGCCGGTGCTTCATGTCATTTACCGGTTGAGCCGCGACGAAGCCGAGGCCGCGAATATGCTTTTGGGAGAGAGCAGTGGAAAGCAAATTAGAGCGTAATTTCTGGCGTTTCTGGCTCGGCGGGTTGCTTATCCTCGCGGCCATGATCGCGATGAACCCGTGGTTTGTCACCGATGTGTCGCCTTGGGGAATACGCGATCACCAATCGGCAGGGTCGGCGGCGCGGGTCGACGCCATTCACGCGGCATGGCAGGCAGCGGGCGTACTTGGACGGGCACAGATCGGCATCGCAATCGACCTGGTCTACATTGCCGCCTATTCTTATGGAGCGTATTGTGGCGGGCGCTTGTTTGCGCAGAGCCAGAACGTAAGTTTGCGGAGGCTCGGCTGGATCATCGTCGCCGCCGCAGTCATTCTTGGCGTGGCTGATTATGCTGAAACCATCTGCCAGTTCATCCAAGTCATGGAATTCAAAGGAAGCGACCTGCTGGCGGGCATCGCAGCAACCGCACAGCCGATCAAAACCACCGCCTTCCTCGTCAGTTTTTTCGGTCTGCTGACGGCATTACTCATTCGACGAATGACTCGCCGTTCAGCTTGAAGTCAGCGCACCGAAGTTATACCGTCACTACTTAATATTTGTTGAGGTCGCACTCCCATGAAAACTCTTGTATCCATCGCCGCTCTGGCGATCGCGTCGTTATCACTGCCGTCAATAGCCACCGCGCAGGACTCAGCCGCCATCGCCGCTCCCACCGTTGCCGACGCAGAGGCGTTTCTCGCCAAGGCTGAAAAGGATCTTTTCGACTTCTCGATTGAAGGCGCTCAGGTCGCTTGGATCAACGCGACGTACATCACGGACGATACCGACGCACTCGCGGCGAAATATGGCGAGATCGGTACCGAGAAGTCAGTGCAATATGCGCTCGAAGCGGCCAAATACCAGAATGTCGCCGGGCTTTCAGCCGAGACTAAGCGCAAGCTGGATATATTGCGCGGCGGGCTGGTCCTGCCTGCTCCTACAACTGAAGGCACGGCGAAGGAACTATCCGAAATCGCAACGAAGCTGAACTCGGCTTATGGCAAAGGCAAAGGCACGCTTAAGGGGCAGCCAATCAACGGTTCAGATATCGAAGCAGCGATGGGCACTAATCGCAATCCCGAAGAGTTGAAGGAAATGTGGGCGAGCTGGCACGATCAGGTCGGCGCACCGATGAAGGCCGATTATGTGCGCATGGCCGAAATTGGAAATCAGGGTGCCAAAGAACTTGGCTTTGCCGACCTCGGTGCAATGTGGCGGTCGAACTATGACATGCCCGCCGATGATTTCGCCAAGCTGACCGATAAGTTATGGCTTGAGGTGAAGCCGCTTTATGACGAATTGCACACCTATGTCCGTGGCCAGCTTAACGCAAAATATGGCGACGGCGTGCAGGCCAAGACCGGTCCGATCCGCGCCGATCTGCTTGGTAATATGTGGGCGCAGGAATGGGGCGATATTTACGATATCGTCGCGCCTCCGGGCTCGGGCGATATCGGCTATGACGTCGGCGCATTGCTCAAGGAAAAGGGCTATGACGAGATGAAAATGGTGAAGACCGGCGAGGGCTTTTTCTCCTCGCTCGGTTTTGAACCGTTGCCTGCTAGCTTCTACGCGCGTTCGCAGTTTTTGAAGCCAGCCGACCGTGAAGTCGTGTGCCATGCGAGCGCCTGGGACGTCGACAACAAGGATGACCTGCGGATCAAAATGTGCATCAAGATCAACACCGGCGATTTCGTCACCATCCATCACGAGCTGGGGCATAATTACTACCAGCGTGCATATAACAAGCAGAGCTATCTGCATTTGAACGGTGCCAATGACGGCTTCCACGAAGCAATCGGCGATGCCGTCGCGCTTTCGATTACCCCCGATTATCTGGTGCAGATCGGATTGCTCGATGCCTCTAAGGTTCCGAGCGCTGACAAGGATAATGGCCTGCTGTTGCGGCAGGCGATGGACAAGGTTGCGTTCCTGCCGTTCGGCCTTCTCGTCGACAAATGGCGTTGGGGCGTATTCGACGGCTCGATCAAGCCTGCCGATTACAACACCGCATGGACCGGGCTTCGCCGTCAATATCAGGGGATCGTTCCGCCTGTAGAACGGCCTGTCGATGCGTTCGATCCCGGCGCAAAATACCATGTTCCGGGCAACACGCCGTACACCCGTTACTTCCTAGCGAGGATTTTGCAGTTCCAATTCTATAAGGCGGCTTGCGATACCGCTGGCTGGAAAGGCCCGCTCCACCGCTGCTCGTTCTACGGCAACAAGGAAGTGGGAAAGAATCTGAACGCGATGCTCGAACTCGGCGCGTCAAAGCCGTGGCCTGATGCGCTCGAAGCGTTTACCGGTAGTCGCCAAATGTCAGGCAAGGCGATGATCGAATATTTCGCGCCGCTGATGAAATGGCTCAAGGCGCAGAACAAGGGCCAAAAAAAGGGATGGTAAAAACAAAAACGGTCCGGCCAATCATGACCGGACCGTTTTTTATCGGCGTGAATTGAATTAAGTGGTGGGCGTTGGTTTGGCCGCCGGTTTTTTAGCTGCGGGCTTTCTCGTTGCAGGTTTTTTAGCTGCTGTCGTCTTGGTAGTCGAACCCGCCGTCTTGCTTGCTGCTGGCTTGGGCGATGTCTTCTTCACTGCGGGCTTTTTGGTCGCAGTCTTGCTGTTATAAATTTTCGTTCCAGCGACTGCAGCAGCAGCGACTGCAACCACAGCACCGGCGACGGCAGCCGTTGTCCCAGGATGATCTTTGATAACCTGTGTTGCCTTCGAAGCCGCGTCGCTTGCTGTCTCAGCAGCAGACTTGGCGGTCTCCGACGCCGAATTAGCGGAAGATTTGGCCCCGTCCATAATGCTGTCAACGAAACCGCTAAGCTTTTCCTTAGCTTTATCGAAGGTGCCTTTCGGCTTTTGCGATGTTGCCATGTTTTCGGTCCTTTTCATCTGTTCAACTGAGTTAAATCGACAACGCGCCTTTTCGTTCCTTATCGCAGCCTTAGCGGAAAGGTGGTTCATTAAACGCGCGTAATTTGCGACTGTGCAGACTGTTACCCGCATCGCGCAATAGTTCACAGGTTTGGATGCCTATCTGAAGATGCGCGGCGATGGCTTCTTCATAGAAGCGGTTGGCTTGCCCGGGAAGTTTGATTTCGCCGTGAAGCGGCTTGTCGGACACGCAAAGCAAAGTGCCATAAGGAACGCGGAACCGATAGCCTTGCGCGGCAATCGTCGCCGATTCCATATCGATGGCAATCGCGCGGCTTTGCGAGAAGCGAAGCGCCGAGGCGGAATAGCGCAGCTCCCAATTGCGGTCGTCGGTGGTTACCACGGTGCCGGTGCGCATCCGGCGTTTTAGGTCGGCGCCAC
Organism: Sphingomonadales bacterium; assembly: GCA_031429915.1. GTDB lineage: Bacteria > Pseudomonadota > Alphaproteobacteria > Sphingomonadales > Sphingomonadaceae > Sphingorhabdus_B. The sequence continues at coordinate 6,971 of JANPAM010000175.1, forward strand.
TCGTCCCTGAAACGCGCTCGGCTGCCGCAGCCAGTGCCTGCTGGACTTCTGCAATGGGAGGAATTGGAATTTCGGGTGGCAGGACGTCGTCGAGAATATGATCGTCGCGCAGATATGCGTGGGCGAGGACATAGTCCCCGATCCGCTGTGTTTCGCGAAGACCACCGCAGTGACCGATCATAAGCCACGCTTCGGGTCGCAGAACGGCGAGATGATCGCAGATGTTTTTAGCGTTGGACGGGCCGACACCAATGTTGACCAGGCTGATACCCCGACCACCGGGAGCTATAAGGTGATAGGCTGGCATCTGGTGCCGTCGCCAGGTGCTATCCGCAACCAACTGCGCGGCGTTGTCGGTTGGCTTGTCGATATAAAGTCCGCCCGCGCCCGACAATGCTGTGTAATGACCGTTGCCCACTTGGGCGCAGGCCCAGCTGACAAATTCATCGACATAACGATGGTAATTAGTGAACAAGATATGATGCTGGACATGCTCGGCAGGGGCACCGGTATAGTGGCGCAGGCGGGCCAGCGAGAAATCGGTGCGAAGCCCGTCAAACAGCGCTAGTGGGGCATTATCGCTACCTTTGTGGCGCAACAGTCCATCTGCAATCTCGTCACCGATATCTGCGAGCTCGGTAGTCGGGAAATACCGCGCCAATTCGTTCGGGCTGACCGTGCCGAGTTCAAGGTCTGGCGAACCATCGAGCACATAGGGAAAAGGAATTTCCTGATTGCTCCGGCCGACCGAAATTTCGACTTCATATTGCTCGGACAAAAGGTCCAGTTGATCGCGCAGATAATTTGCAAACAGTTCGGGCTTGGTCAGCGTCGTGCGGTACGTGCCGACTTTTTCGAGCTTACCGAACGACAGGTTGTTTACTGCCTCGCGTTCTTTGCCATAATATTTGATCGCGAGTTCCGGATAGCAAAAATCGCAGTTGGTGCGCTCCTCGATTGTAGGCGCGGTGCCGTCGCTCAGGTACCGGGAGAGTGCCGCTTGCAGTCGTTTCACCGATGCATCATATTCGGCGATTAACTGGTCGATGATGGTTTGAGATTGAATGTTAGTCATAAAGGCGCATCGACGGAATTTCGCAATTTTGCAACAAAAAAGGGAGGGTTACCCCTCCCTTCTGTCTATGCGTTAGCAGCATGACGCCTGTATGACGCCTAGAGTTGGCCGAGCATATGTTCGGCAGAACTGACCTTAAAATCGCCTGGTGCTTCGACATTGACCTGTTCGACAACGCCGTCATTCACGACAAGTGAAAAGCGCTGACCGCGCTTGCCCATGCCAAAGGCTGTGCCGTCCATTTCAAGCCCGACCGCAGCCGCAAACTCACCGTTGCCATCCGCCAGCATCGTAATTGCTTCCGATCCGCCCGCTTTGTTCCACGCGCCAAGTACGAAAGCGTCATTGACCGCAGTGCACGCGATTTCGTCAATGCCTTTGGCAGCAAGTTCATCCGCTTTTTCGACATAGCCCGGCAAATGGCGAGCTGAACAGGTTGGGGTGAAAGCACCCGGCACGGAAAACAATGCAACGCGACGACCTGCGAAAAACTCGCCTGATTGCACGGGTTGTGGTCCATCTGCAGTCGCTTTAACAAGTTTGATATCGGGAATTTTATCGCCAACGGAAATGCTCATGATGCGGTCCTTTCGGGGGAGTGGTGTGCCGAGCCTATTTGGGGACTGCGGGTGGTGAGTCAAGTGCCGGTTGCGCCCCATACGCGCTCAGGTCGGCTGATCGCTATGAGTTCTGCAAATTTGTAGTTTCGCCTGACGCACGTTTTACAGCTTTACGAGGGACCATTCTGCACAGCGGGAAGCCCGCGACCGCATCATATAAAGCAATCTTTATATTTGATTTCGTTGAACGCCGCCGCTAAGGGCGTGCGCTACAAAAACCTATCCGGAGACCAAGCCCGTGGCTTTCAACGATTATGTCATCGCCGATATCGGCGAGGCCGATTACGGCCGTAAAGAAATCAACATTGCCGAAACCGAAATGCCAGGCCTTATGTCGCTGCGCAGCGAATTTGGCCCGTCGCAACCGCTTAAGGGGGCGCGCATCGTCGGTTCGCTGCATATGACGATCCAGACTGCGGTTCTTATCGAGACGCTGACTGCGTTGGGTGCGGATGTGCGCTGGGCGACCTGCAATATTTTCTCGACGCAAGACCATGCAGCAGCCGCAATTGCTGCAAAGGACATTCCCGTGTTTGCGATCAAGGGCGAGAGCCTTGCCGATTACTGGGATTATGTCGGCCGTATTTTTGATTGGGGCGATGACATCACCGCCAACATTATTCTCGACGACGGCGGCGATGCGACGATGTTTGCGCTTTGGGGTGCAAAGCTTGAGCGCGGCGAAACTTTTGCCGAGCCTGAAAACGAAGAAGAAGTCGAATTCCAGCGTGCATTGAAGGCGTTCATTGCCAAGAAGCCTGGCTACCTGACCGAAACAGTCAAGAACCTGAAGGGCGTATCTGAAGAAACCACCACCGGCGTGCATCGTCTCTATGAAATCGCGAAGAAAGGCGAGCTGCCTTTCCCCGCGATTAACGTTAACGACAGCGTCACCAAATCGAAGTTCGACAATCTTTACGGCTGTAAGGAATCGCTGGTTGACGCGATCCGTCGCGCAACCGACGTCATGCTCGCCGGTAAAGTCGCCTGCGTTGCAGGTTTTGGCGATGTCGGCAAAGGTTCGGCGCAATCGCTTCGTAACGGCGGAGCGCGCGTCATGGTGACCGAAGTCGATCCCATCTGTGCGCTTCAGGCCGCTATGGAAGGCTTTGAAGTTGTCACGATGGAAGAAGCGGTACAGCGCGCAGACATCTTCTGCACTGCGACGGGCAATGCTGACGTCATCACCGCCGAGCATATGATGAATATGAAGCCGATTAGCATTGTCTGCAACATCGGCCATTTCGATAGCGAAATCCAGATTGCAGCACTCAGCAATTACAAATGGACTGAAGTTAAACCCGGTACCGACCTCGTTGAATTCCCCGATGGCAAGCAGATCATCGTGCTCGCCAAGGGCCGTCTGGTTAATCTCGGTTGTGCTACGGGCCATCCTTCGTTCGTGATGTCGGCATCGTTCACCAACCAGACGCTCGCGCAAATCGAGCTTTGGACAAAGAGTGAAAACTATAAGAACGAAGTCTATGTTTTGCCCAAGCATCTCGACGAAAAGGTTGCCATGCTTCATCTCGCAAAGCTCGGTGTGAAGCTCAGCAAGCTCTCCGAAAAGCAGGCCGGCTATATCGGCGTTTCGACCGAAGGACCGTTCAAGCCCGACCATTATCGTTATTGATTGGCGTACACGCCGAATTAGAAAGCCCGCTACGCAAAAACGTGGCGGGCTTTTTTCGTTGCACCACGCCGACTTTTGCGCATTAGCAAGCAGGTGATTTTTCAAGGGACAGTATCTGCATGACGGGCGACAGCCTGCCGGTTGCGATGATCGGGATACTGATGGCGCTGTGGCTTGTCGGGGCGACGGTGGCGATCTGGATTGGGCTGTCACTGCGCCGACAATCGCTAAAGATGTTGCGGCAAACATCACGTCTTGGGCGGTTGTTGGATACCGCTCCTGCAATTCCGGTAGTAGTCAAGGGCGATGGCCGGATCGAGGCCGCCGACCGGTTTTCCCGGCTGCTCGGGCTTGATACTTCAGCTACGTCATTGTCTGACCTTGCGGGGACCGAAAATGCTGGGTTGGTCAATGCCGACTGGCAAACACTCAATGAAAAGGTCCGGGAAACACAAAGAACGGGCAAGGATTTTGTTTTGCCGGTCGCCATCCAGGGTTCGAAGCGCCGGTTGCTTGTAGTTGGGAGCATTGCCGACGCTGTGATCTATCCCAACGGTGCAGCCCTGTTATGGTTTTTCGATTCTACCCAAAGCCTGAACGAACTGGAGCAGCGTAAAGGCGAGTCCGAAGAAGCACGGGCCGCATTCGAGGCGTTGGCAGGTTTAATCGAAGCTGCGCCCTTGCCGATGTGGCACCGCGGCCCCGATCTAAAACTCAACTTCGTCAACCGCGCTTATGTTGATGCGGTCAGCGCCAGCGATGGCACGCACGTGGTGGAGGAAGGGATCGAGCTGGTCGAACCTTCCAACGGCAAGAGTGCAGTTGAGTTTGCGGCAAAGGCACAAGGTGACGGCGCGCAAACCGAACGAGTGGTTTCGACTACACTGAACGGCGAACGCCGCCAGCTTCGGGTGTTTGATATCCCGCTTGGCGATATTGGCGTGGCAGGGCTGGCAATCGACATTCAGGATTTGACAGATGCGCGAAGCGAGTTCCGCCAGCTATCCGACGCTCAGCGTGATCTGCTAAATATGATGTCGGCGGGTGTGGCGCAGTTCGATGCGCATCACAGCCTCAGTTTTGCCAATCTGCCATTCCAGCGTCTGTTTGCTTTTCGCGACCAGTGGCTTGCGGAAAAACCTGAATTCAGCCGCGTACTCGACCGGATTCGCGAAAACGGCAAGTTGCCGGAAGTCCGTGACTTCCCCGAATGGCGCAGCGAACGGGAGGAATGGTTCCGTTCAGTCGAGCCGTCCGAGGAAAACTGGTTGTTGCCCGATGGTACGCACCTCCGCGTATTGGCACAGCCCGTTCCCGACGGCGGATTGTTGTTAATTTTTGAAGACCGGACGGAACAGGCCCAGCTGGCCAGTGCTCGCGACACCCTATTGCGTGTGCGCACCGCCACTTTTGATAACTTGTTTGAAGGTATCGCAGTGTTTTCAGCCGATGGGCGGCTGAGTATTTGGAACAGATTGTTCGCCGAGATATGGGCGCTGCCGGAAGAGGTTTTACTCAAGCATCCCCGCGTTGACGAACTGCTGCCGTTGCTTGCGGCTCATTTGGAAAAGCCCTCCCAGATTTCGGTTATCGGTGAACTCATCCGTATGACAACTGCAAATCGTGAACAGCGACGCAACAAGGCGACGTTCACCGACGGGCGGATTTTCCAAATTGCTACAATACCTCTTCCCGATGGCAATGCTTTGTTCACGATGCTTGACATGTCGGATAGCATGAAAATCGAGCATGCGCTGCGTGACCGTAACACAGCGTTGTCTGAAGCCGACTCAATAAAGGGCAAATTTCTGGCGAATATGAGTTATGAATTCCGCACACCGCTCACGTCGATCAGCGGCTTTGCCGATTTGCTGAAGGCGGGAGTGGCCGGGCCGTTGGGCGAGCAGGCTAGTGAATATGTAGATGCTATTGCGGTTTCAGCCGAAAGACTTACCGAACAAATCAACACTGTTCTCGACTACAGTCAGAGCGATGCCGGGGCATTGCCTATTGCTCTTGAAGTGGTCGACGTACCCGCGATGTTGACCGAAGTAATCAGCGCTAAAGCACTGGCCGCAAAAGATGCCGGAGTATCGGTTGATGCGCAACTGGGCGGGGCGACGGGAACGATTTCCGCTGACCCCAGACGTCTGGCTCAAGCAGTGGGGCATGTGCTCGACAACGCCATTCGCTTTAATCGTAAGGGAGGAGAAGTGTTGCTTTTTGCCCGCTGGCACGAAGGCAATTTGGAAATCATCATTTCCGATAATGGCCCGGGAATACCGGCAAAGGATAAGTCGGCGCTGTTCGATAGTATCAAGCGGAAGCAATCGCGCGGCACTGAAGCGGATAAGCAAGGGCTTGGTCTTGCTTTGGCGAAACAACTGATTGAATCCCACGGCGGTACATTAACGCTCGAGTCTGAAGCCGGTCAGGGAACAACGGTAATTATATCGTTGCCGCAAAGTTGATAATCCCCAACGAAGCCGCGATGTGCGCCTACGGCGAACGGTTGGCGCTCGAGCTAAAGCTTGGTGATTGGGTTGCGATTGACGGGCCGTTGGGCGCAGGAAAAACAGTATTGTGCAAAGGAATTTTACGCGGTTTGGGTTTTGACGGCGAGGTGGCTAGCCCCTCATATGCAATCGTCCACCAGTATGAACCGCCCGAAACAAGCATTGCGGTTGCCCATGCCGATTTGTATCGCTTGGACAATGTTGCTGAACTGGACGAACTGGGCTTGGCCGAAGAGCGCGATGATCATCTCACGCTGGTTGAGTGGGCCGAACGCGCAGGACCGAGCTATATGCGGCCAAGCTACAACATCCTCATCCAGCCGCAGCCCGACGGCAGCAGAATATTGACTTTGAATACGGACAAACATGACACCAGCAATTGATATCAATCCGCCAGCGGGTTTAGACGAATTTTTGGCAACGCATGGCTGGGGAGGTGCTTCGGTAACCTTGGTTGCCGCCGATGCTTCGTTCCGCCGCTATTTCCGCGCGTCGGCTGTGGATGGTCGAAAGGCAGTTTTGATGGATGCCCCGCCGCCGCATGAAGATCCGCGACCATTTATCGACATCGCACGCTATCTCGTTGAGCATGGATTTCGAGCCCCTCAAATATTTGCACAGGACCTTGATCGCGGGCTGGTGCTGATCGAGGATTTTGGCGATTTGCAGATGCGCCAGCATCTTGATGCGGCACCAGGTGACGCGGACAGGATATACCGGACGGCGATCGACGCTCTCGTCAAGTTGGCGGCTACTCCGATAGCAGAATTGCCGCCATATGACGAAACGGCATATTTGCGCGAAGTCAATCTCGTGAGCGAATGGTATATGCCCGCGATGGGTCTGGATTTTGAACAGGATGAGTATGAAGCTCTTTGGCGAAAGGCGCTGAAGCCCGTGTTGGATATTCAATCTGTCACCGTTCTGCGCGACTATCATGCCGAGAACATCATGCTGCTGCCGGACGGGGAACAGGGCATCATTGATTTTCAGGACGCGCTGATCGGCCATCCGGCTTATGATGTGGTGTCATTGCTCCAAGATGCAAGGCGCGACGTTGATCCGGCGCTGGAACAGGCGATGCTCTCATATTACCGCGATGAAACGGGTGCCTCCGCCGATTTTGACCTGCATTACGCTTTGCTCGGAGCCCAGCGGAATGCCAAGATTATCGGCATTTTCACAAGGCTTTGGAAGCGCGACGGCAAAGATCGCTATCTCGGCTTTCTGCCACGCATGTGGGGGCTGCTCGAGCGCGACCTGGCGCATCCGGGTCTGGTCGATCTGAAGTCGTGGTTTGACCGTCACATTCCCGCAGACGTTCGCACACAGTCGCCAGACTTGGTTGTGGAATGAGCCGCCACTTCAACACTGCGATGATTATGGCAGCGGGCAAAGGCACGCGGATGATGCCGCTGACCGCTGACCGCCCCAAGCCGTTGGTCGAAGTCGCTGGCGTTGCTTTGCTCGATCATGTGCTCGAACATTTGCGCGAAGCGGGGGTAAATAAAGTCGTGATCAATGCACATTACCGCGCTGATCAGGTCGAGCAGCATATGACGGAAAGCGCTCCCGATTTCGACGTCACCATTTCAGACGAGCGTGTTCTGTTGCTCGACACTGGCGGCGGGTTGGTACGTGCCTTGCCGATGATCGACGACGATCCATTTCTGTGCGTTAATGCCGACAATTGGTGGACCGACGAAGGCGACAATGCATTCAAGCGGCTCATGGCGGTGTGGGACGACGAGGCAATGGACGTGCTGATGCTCGTGGTGCCGCTTGCTGGTGCCAACAACACGCAAGGGCAGGGTGATTTCGATATGGACGATGCAGGCCGACTTTGCCGTCGCCAACCGGGCGAGGAGGGTGCGTTTGTCTGGACTGGCATCCAGATGCTGGCAAAACGCCTCATTATAGATCCGCCCTCCGAAGTGTTCTCGACCAACATATTCTGGGATCGCGCGATTGTCCAAGGCCGTTGCTTCGGGCTGGTGCATGAAGGGCTATGGTTCGACGTTGGCTATCCGGAGGCGATTTCGGCGACCGAACAAAAACTGGCGGAATATGCCGACAGCTGACCGCGCTTCAATCCGTGCGCATGTTTTTAGCGTGCCGTTCGGAACCGATCTTGGCGATGCGACGGCTGCGCTGGTGCTTGATCGGTGCGGCAATGACCCGCTGGCGATCAGCTGCGCGATATTGCTGCTTCCCAACAACCGCGCGGTGAAAGCGATGACCGGGGCATTCGTCCGCCTTGCCAAGCCCGGCCTGTTGTTGCCGCGAATGGTTGCGATTGGTGACCTGGCGCTCGACGAAGCGCTCGGGCCGGTGCTCGATCCGCTTGATGACGACACAGCGATTTTGCCTGCCATCGCTCCGGCTTCGCGGCTGATGCTGCTTGCCGGATTGGTGACCAAAAACCGGCCAGCGGATCAGGCGATCAGCCCTGCTGAAGCGCTTCGGCTAGCGCGTCAGCTTTCCGAAATGATTGACGAGCTGGAGATCGAACAAGTCGGATTCGAAGCGTTTAAAAATATTGCCGAGACCATGCGCGAAGATCTGCAAAGTCACTGGCAGTCGTCTTACGGGCAGCTGGAGGCGATCCTGCCTGCGTACCGCGCGGCGCTGGCCAACAAACAACTGCTCGGCCCGTCTGAACGTCGTAACCTATTACTCGACCGGTTGCACCAACGGTTGCGCGATAATCCGCCGTTTGGGTTGTTGGTCGCTGCTGGCATCACTACTTCGGCCAAGGCGGTTGCGCGTGTGCTCGCCAGTGTCGCAAAGCTGCCACAGGGTTTAGTCGTCCTCCCTGGCGTCGATTTGGCGATGGCGGAGACTGAATGGGACTCGCTCGGGCCGCATGACAAGACCGATGACGAACCGAAAGCGCGGCGCTCGCATGAAACGCATCCGCAGTTCCATTTAAAGCTACTGCTCGACCGGATGGGCGTCGGGCGAAGCGAGATTGATATATTGGGGGCTGTCCGCGCCGATGCTGTGCAACGCGCGACGACAATAACCGACATATTCTGCCTGCCCGACGAAACCGCCAATTGGGGCGAGTTACCAACCAAGCGCAAGTTGCTGGCCCGTGTCAGCACGATTGAAGCAGCCGACAGCGCGGAGGAGGCGCGGGCGATTGCGATCCGGGTGCGCGAAGCGTTGGAGACGCCTGCCACACGTATTTCAGTAGTGACGCCCGACCGCGAACTGGCTGTTCGCGTCGCGGCTCAGCTTCGTCGCTGGAATATCACGGTTGATGACAGCGCCGGAACGCTTTTGTTGCAAACGCCGAACGGAACCCTCATCGCTGCACTGGCCGATGGTTTCGCCAACCGATTTTCGCCCGTCTCGGTGCTGGCAATTGCCAAGCATCCTTTGGTTCACGGAGGCGAAGGACGGCTTGATTGGCTTGAAATGGCACGCAGGCTCGATTTGAAATTACGCGGACCATCAACTGGCGTTGGCCTTGGCGCAATTGCAAAGGTGCTGGCGTCGGCAAAGAAGCCCGAATCAGAATTGGACTTGTGGTGGTCAGAGTTCAGCGTGAGTCTTGCCGGACTCGATAATATGGCTGGCAAGCCGTTTGCCAATATCATGGCGGCGCTGCAAAATCTCGCCGGATTGCTCACCGACGGCGGCATCTGGAAAGGTGCCACAGGCCGTCAGTTTGCAGAGCTGTGGGAGGAGTTCGCCGCTTGCGATCTGTCCGCCATCGGCCGCCCCGACCGCGCTGCTGTTCCTGCCATTCTCTTCGAAATGTTCGGGCGTGCCGTCGTCAGGCCACCTTATGGCGGACACCCGCGCGTAGCCATTTACGGCTTGCTCGAAGCGAGGATGCAACAAGCCGATCTGGTGATTTGCGGTGGCCTCAACGAAGGCACATGGCCGCAAATTGCTCAGCCCGATCCGTGGCTGGCCCCCGCGATCCGGCGGCATCTGGGGTTGGCGACTCTCGACCGCAATATCGGGCTATCGGCTCATGATCTGTCAACGGCGCTTGGTGCTGGCACGGTGCTTTTGACCCGCGCCAGACGCGACCGGAGCGGACCGACCGTCGCGTCGCGCTTTTTGCTTCGGATCAAGGCATTGCTTGGCGCAGCGCTTGCCACCGATGACGCGTTGTTGACACTCGCAAGACAGCTCGACGAGCCAGTGGATAAAGTCCCGTTTGCCGAACGACCCAAGCCAATGCCCGCCGCCGATCAACGCCGGGTCGAAATGTCCATCACCGATTTCGATGGTCTGAAATCCGATCCCTATTCCTTCTACGCCAAACGCATCTTGGAACTGAAAGTGCTCGAACCGGTTGATGCCGAACCGAGCTATGCGTGGCGTGGGACATTGGTGCATGACGTTCTCGAAAAATGGTTTGTCGAGGACAAATGCGACCCCGACCGGCTGCTCGAGCGTGCCGACGAGATGCTGACGAACGAGACGCTCGATCCGACGATGCGCGCTTTATGGCAACCTCGGATGGCGGCAGGGTTGCGATGGATTGCACATGAAACTGCGCGGTTGCAGGAAGAGGAAGGCCGCGAACTGCTGGTCGCCGAAGTGTCGGGGCAAACCGAATTGCTTGGTGTCAAAATCAAAGGCCGTGCCGACCGGATCGACCGGTTGGCCGACGGCAGCCTTGCGATTATCGACTATAAAACCGGCGGTGCGCCGAAGCCGCCGCAAGCGACTGCGGGGTTTGCGATGCAGCTTGGTCTGGTCGGACTGATGGCCGAGCGAGGGGCGATTGATGGCGTGGCTGGCACGGCAGGCCGGTTCGAATATTGGAGCTTGGCCAAGGACAAATCCGGATTCGGCCATAATTCGCAACCGACGAGCAAGAAGGCGACCGACAATCATATCGAGGCGTCGGAATTTGTGGCTTTCATCAAGGGTCAGGCTGAAGAAGCCTTGACCAAATGGATATTGGGCAACGAACCGTTCGCGGCCAAGCTCCGTCCCGAATATGCCAATTACGAGGATTATAACCAGCTCATGCGGTTGCAGGAGTGGGATGGTCGGCAGGCAGTTACGGGAGGCGAGGGCGAATGACCGCCGCGTCCGACAATGGCCTGAAACCGCTTATCCCTGCGCAATTGGGCGCAGTCATCCCTGCGGAGAATATCTGGCTGAGCGCGTCTGCGGGGACGGGTAAGACTCAGGTTCTGACGGCGCGCGTTATACGCTTGCTGCTCGAAAAAGGTGTCGAGCCGGAAAATCTGCTCTGCATCACCTTCACCAAGGCCGGTGCGGCCGAGATGGCCGAGCGGATTAATCAGCGGCTCGCGGCGTGGGTGCAGATGAAGGGGACCGACCTAGCCCTCGACTTGAGGGCAATCGGAGCCGACGCAACGCCCGACACAATTAAGTCGGCGCGAAAACTGTTCGCCAAGGTGCTCGACTCACCGGGCGGTGGTTTGCAGATCATGACCATCCACGGCTTCTGCCAATCCCTGCTCGCCAGTTTTCCTGAAGAGGCAGGACTGGTGCCGGGCTTCAAACCCGTCGAGGGCCGCGAGCAGCAGGAATTGCAGCGCGAGGCCTTGTCCGAAATGATCCTTGCTGCCGAGGCGCGGGGGGATGACAGTCTGATTCAAGACCTCCAGTCGCTTAGCCTCAACATGGGCGAGGATGCCGCGCGCGGCTTCCTCCACAAATGCGGCGGCGCTTCGGATGTGATGGCGGGTATACCGGACGATAAGGGGGCGGTTGTCTGGGCTCGCGGAGTTTCAGGCGTGACCTTTGAAGGGCCGGTCGAGGCGTTTCTGGAATCCGAACTGGCCGACAACAGGTTCGACCGCGTAGCGATTGAGAGCATCGCTACAATGAACCTGATATGGCGCAAGAACCAGCCCGACAGCCGCGGCGGGAAGCGTGCGACAGCAATTCACAACTGGCTGGCATTGACGCCAACCCAGCGCGCCGCGTCGTTCGATATGCTCCATAGCTGCTGGACCAGCGGCAAGGGTGAACCGATGATTGCATCGAAGGGCTACACCCCGACCGATCCAACCTACGCCGCAATCGCACTCGAACTGCATGAATGGACCAAATCGCTTAGCGACCAGATCGCGCGCGCGCATTATGCTGACCGTCTTGCCAAGGCGCTCCTCGTCGGCAAGGCATTCGCTGAACAATATGCCAAAAGCAAACATGCGGCGGGTGTGGTCGATTTCGACGACATGATCCGCCGCACGGCGAACCTGCTCAACACCGGTGCAATGGCAGATTGGGTGCGGTTCAAGCTTGATCGACAAGTCGACCATATCCTCGTCGACGAGGCTCAGGATACCAACAAGGCGCAGTGGGACATCATTCGAGCGCTGAGCGATGATTTCTACAGCGGCTTCGGTTGGCACCCCGAACGCATACGCACGATATTCTCAGTCGGAGATTTCAAGCAGGCGATTTACGGCTTTCAAGGCACCGCCCCCGAACGCTACCGCGAAGCAGGCGAGACGTTTGCCAAGCGGATCAAAGAAGCCGATCTCGAACTGCAAAATTTGGCCTTGTCGCGAAGCTTTCGTTCCACCGCACCGATCCTCGATTTCGTCAACGCGGTGATCGCTACAACTGGTGGCGAAAATTTCGGGATCAAAGACGCCATTGGGGATCATTATAGTGAGAAAGGCGATTTCGGCCTGGTCGAACTGCTGTCGCCCGTAACCCCAGCCAGCGTTGCCAACGAAATGGCGGCGAACGATAATGACGATGAAGAGAACTGGGTTACCACTGAAAAGCGGGAGCTGGCGAGGAAGCTCGCGGACTATGCCAAGGCTTTGATCGACGAGCGTCCCTGGCTACAAACGCAGGGCCGCTATCTTCAACCCGGCGACATCATGTTCCTGCTGAGAACGCGCGGCGATCTCGCGTCGTTGCTTGTCGCGCAATTGCATGAGCGAAAAGTGCCGGTTGCGGGCATCGACCGATTGCGGCTGTTGCAGCCATTGGTTGTTCAGGATTTGCTCGCCGCAATTCGGTTTGTGCTCCAGCCCGGCGATGATCTAAGCCTCGCCTGTCTATTGGTATCGCCGCTGATCGGGTGGGGTCAGGATAGGCTACTCAAACACGGTTATCGCGGGGCCGCCAAAAAAACATTGTGGCAGCATCTTCGCGAACAACCGGAGATCGCCGCCGAGCTTGCACCGCTGCACGAAATGCTGGGTATCGCCGATTTCACCACGGTCTATCATTTCCTCGAACAGATATTGTCGGGCGAGAATAAAGGGCGGCGCAAATTTGCCGCACGGCTCGGGCCAGAATCTTTGGTGCCGATGGAAGAAATGCTTGGCGCTGCGATGCAGTTCGAACAGCAGCAGGGTGGCGGGCTTCAGGCGTTTCTGGCGTGGTTCGACCGGGGCGATATCGAGATTAAGCGCGACGGCGAAAGCGGCGCGAACGAGGTGCGAGTAATGACCGTTCACGGTGCGAAAGGGCTGCAATCGCCGGTTGTGATATTGGCCGACACGACATCCGATCCAAGCCAAAAGCCCGACCGGTCGGCAGAGATCATAATGGACGAGGGCAAACGGACGCCGCTGCTTCCGATCCGCAAAAGCGAGCAATCGGGTCGGCTTGCCGAAATCTGCGAAATGCAGAAGGAGCGCGAATCGCAGGAGCATAAACGCCTGCTTTACGTGGCGATGACTCGTGCCGAGGAACGGCTTGTGATGGGCGGCTCGCTTGGTCCGCGCTGTAAGGGCGTCGCACCTGAAGCTAGTTGGTATGCCGCTCTCCGAAACGGCATGGAGGCGCTTGGTTGCGAATGGCAGGGCGATGCGCGCTTCGGGCAGGTGATGCGCCACGTTGGCGGCGAAGGAGTGGGTGCTGTTGCTCCTGCAACATTCGAAGCCGCTAAATTATCCGCAGCCGATAAGCCCGCAGTTCCATATTGGCTGTTCAAACCGGCTCCTGACGAAGGCCGCCCGCCGCGTCCTTTGGTGCCGTCTCGTCGTGAAGACGATGATTACGGCGATGCGATGCTGCGCTGGCGATGCGCGCGGCGGCGGAGCGAGGAAAGCTGATCCACGCACTGTTCGAGCGCGTGACAGACGCAGCGTCGCTACATGCCGCCGAACGCTGGCTCGAACGCAACGTAACCGATCCGGCAGTCGACAAGGCCCGCATCTTGTCGGACGTTCGAGGCGTTATTGCAAACTCCGACTGGCAGGATTTTTTTGGACCAAACGCCCGCGCAGAGGTGCCGCTGGCCGCGGTGGTCGGCGAAACGGTAATCTCGGGCCGAATCGACCGGTTGGTCGTCGAACCCGGATTTGTTCGCATCCTCGATTTCAAAACCGGGCGCGGTGTTCCTGCTGACGAAAACGGAGTTGCCGTCCCATATTTAAGACAGATGGCACACTATGTAGCGGCACTTCAGACGATATTTCCGGGTGCCCGCGTGGAGGCATCGCTGCTATTCACTTATGCGCCCAAGCTAATCACGCTGCCGGATGCGATTTTGACGCCGCACAAACCTGTCTCTTGATGGCCATAGCAAAACTATTGAGCGGACCGCTTGTCACATAGCAGAGGGCGACTTACATTCCTGTCCAACAAAGGAGATTTTTCATGGCAACTGCATCCGTCGGCGATAGCGATTTCGACGCTCAAGTATTACATTCCGGCAAGCCCGTGCTCGTCGATTTCTGGGCCGAATGGTGCGGCCCGTGTAAAATGATCGGACCGAGCCTTGAGGAAATCAGCGAAGAACTGGGCGACAATGTCACCATATTGAAGCTGAACATTGACGACCATCCTGATACACCGGCGAAATATGGCGTTCGGGGTATTCCGACGATGATCCTGTTCAAGGACGGCGCGGTTGCCGACACCAAGGTCGGCGCTGCTCCGAAAGCGGCATTGAAACAGTGGCTCGAGACCGCGCTTTAACTCCGGTAATCGGCGTTGATTGATATATAGCCATGCGTAAGGTCGCACGTCCAGACCGTAGCGCGGCCTTCGCCTAGTCCCAAATCGATGCCGATTTCTATTTCGCGGCCTTTGAGATGCGCGCCTACCGGCGTCTCGTCATAGCCTTCGACCGCGACGCCGTGACGCGCAACTTGAGTCGCGCCGAAGCTGATTGATAGCCGGTCGCGGTCGGCGGGCTCGCCTGCTTTGCCCACCGCCATTACCACACGGCCCCAGTTGGCGTCTTCGCCAGCGATTGCAGTTTTGACCAGCGGCGAATTGGCAACGGCTAAGCCCACGCGACGCGCACTGTCGTTGCTGACTGCGCCGCTGACGGTGATTTCAATGAATTTCTGGGCACCTTCGCCGTCGCGCACCACCAAGTGGGCCAATTGGCGGCAAACATCATGCAATGCCGACGCAAAGGCATCAGCGCCCGCGTCGTCGAATGATGTCAGCGGCGCATTGCCCGCCTTGCCGGTGGCAAAGGCCAGAACGGTATCGCTTGTCGACGTATCGCTATCAACGGTGATGCAGCTAAAGGTCTGGTCGTTCGAAGCCGTGAGCAGTTCCTGCAAGAACGCCGCGTCGACCGCTGCATCGGTAAAAATATAGCCCAGCATCGTCGCCATATCGGGCGCGATCATGCCCGACCCCTTGATGATTCCCGCTAAATGCACTTTAGTGCCGCCGACGTTGGCACTTGCGGTCACGCCCTTGGCGAACGTATCAGTGGTACCGATAGTCTCGCAGGCTTGTTCCCAGCTGCAAGGTTTGGCCGAAAACACCGCGTGCAAGCCCGCCTCGGCTTTATCGATCGGTAACGCTACACCAATAACACCGGTCGAAGAGACGAACACTTCGCCCGTCGCACAACCCAGATGTCCCGCGACTTTTGCTGTAATCGCATCAACCGCATCGCGACCGCGCTGGCCGGTAAAAGCATTGCTGTTGCCTGCATTGACAACCAAAGCGCGCGCCCTTCCGCCCTTCAAATTTTCACGGCAAAGATCGACTTCGGGCGAAGAACACACATTGCGCGTTGTAACGCCGGCAACAGTAGTGCCTTCGTCCAGCTCGACATAAGTCATATCGCAGCGCCCCCAAGCCTTGTAGCCAGCTCGCGCGATGCGCGAAATAACCCCTGATATCATCGGTATGTCTGGAAATTTATCGGGCGCGAGTGGAGATTTTACTAACAATTGCAATAACTTTCGTTAAAAAGACGATGAAGCACGGAGGATAATATGGGTATTTACTGGCTATTGGCTGCTATCGCAACGACGCCGAATACCGAACTGCCCACCGTTAATACACCTCCTTTGATTACAGTTGTTCCTGTGCCAAACACAGCGCCGCCGAAAGGTGTGGAAAGCAATGCAATTGCGAAAGGCTATCCTGGCACATGGGCCGGTTCGCTCGACTACCCATCGCTTGCGTTACGCGAAGAACGGGAGGGAACAACTGCATTCAAACTTACGGTCAATAAAGAAGGCCGTGTGTCTGATTGTACCATCATGTCATCAAGCGGACATTCCGATCTTGACGAAGTAACCTGTAACAGGGTCACTGCTCGCGCCGAATTTTATCCAGCGCAGGACAAGACGGGTCGGCCGACCATCGGCCATTATTCAAACCGGGTTCGCTGGCAAATCCCAAATCATGTGTCCATGACTAGTTTTCCGCGCGGTCCTGTCGCTATGGATAGCACATGGACCCGAATCCTCCCCAAAGATTTTCCTTCTCAAGCTTTGGCTGAGAAGCGTCAGGGCCGCGTAATGGTTGAATTATCTATTTCGGCTGTCGGCACCATTGAAGACTGCCAAATTTTAAAGCGTAGTGCACACGCCGATCTGGATGCCGAAACATGCAAAATTGCGTCAAGCCAAGCCAAATTTGGTCCCGCGCTAGATGTCATGGGGCAGCCAACCGCAGGTCGCATTCAAACGCGCATTGACTGGCGAATTCCTGGTGAGGGCGGGATTCCCTTCGATCAAACACAGCGGCCGCCAGTTGTTATGCCAAAAGGTTTACTTCCCAAGGCAGGAACAACAGATGTGGCATTCACCGTGGCGGCCGATGGGAGTTTGACCGACTGCCATCGACAGTCTTCGGTCGTGGAGACAAATTTTGCTGCTGCGGATGCAATCTGCAAAATGAAAATCAAGTTTGAACCATATACCGATGCCCAGGGGAAACCAGTCGCACGCCGGGTTACTATTAAAACGACAATTGAGTTGGAAGACATCCAATAGGAAATTCGCTTTGGGATGGACTTTGCTTAAGCGTACAACTATATGCTCGAGCGGCACTGAGCAGGGCAAACATGCGGATACTGATCTATTTACTGGCAATGTTGAGCGGGTTTTCTGCTGCTGAAGCGGCAAGTCCGGTTTCCACATCGCCAGCTTCAGTTGATGCGGCGGTCTCCCAAGCGTATGTGATTTCCGCGTCGATAGACGCCGAAAGTGGTTACGATCTGCCTTCGCACAAGGCGCCTGCAGTGGTTCTGCGGTTGGAAGCAACTAGCAGTATTAAACTAGTTGCACTGGCGCTTGATACTCCCGTTTATCGGCACGACGTTATCTTAATTTAGGTTATCTGCATCCTCGAGATGCATTTTTCGCCTTCATTTAACGCGCCAGATTTCTGCGCGCTCGTTACAATATCCCAAAGGAATTCCCAATGCTCGGCTCCGTTGCCAAGGCTTTATTCGGTTCGTCAAATGACCGTTACGTAAAATCGATCATGAAGATCGTCGCCCAGATCAATGAGTTGGAAGATGAATTAGCCGCGTATGATGACGAAGCCTTGCTCGGCCAGACGCAGAAATTTCGCGACCGTCTGGATGCGGGCGAGACGCTCGACGATATTCTGCCTGAAGCCTTCGCCACCGTTCGCGAAGCATCGAAGCGAGTCATGGGTATGCGCCATTTCGACGTGCAGATGGTCGGCGGCATCGTGCTCCACCGCGGCGAGATTGCCGAAATGCGAACGGGTGAGGGCAAGACGCTCACGGAGACGCTAGCCTGCTATCTCAACGCGCTTGAGGGCAAAGGCGTCCACGTCGTCACCGTCAACGACTATCTGGCGCGCCGCGATGCCGAGTGGATGGGAAGGATATATTCGTTCCTCGGCCTGACAACAGGCGTCGTCGTGCCAAACATCGCTGAGCATGAACGTCGCGATGCGTATGCTTGCGATATTACTTATGCTACCAACAATGAACTTGGCTTTGATTATTTGCGCGACAACATGAAGTATGAGCGCGCGCAGATGGTGCAACGCCCGTTTAACTTTGCAATTGTCGATGAAGTCGATTCAATTCTCGTCGACGAAGCGCGGACGCCGCTGATTATCTCGGGACCGACCGACGACAAATCCGAACTCTACATGCAGGTCCATGCTGTCGTTCTCGGACTAGATGATGGCGATTATGAAAAGGATGAAAAGAGTCGCAATATCACGCTGACTGAGGATGGGACCGAAAAAGTTGAGCGGATGCTCGAAGATGCGGGCCTGCTAACGGGCAGCAATCTATATGATTACGAGAACACTTTGGTCGTCCACCATCTCGACCAAGCGCTCAAAGCCAATGTCATGTTCAAACGCGATACCGATTATATCGTCAAGGACGGAAAGGTCATCATCATCGACGAATTCACCGGGCGGATGATGGACGGGCGGCGCTGGTCGAACGGCTTGCATCAGGCAGTTGAGGCCAAGGAAGGCGTCGAGATTGAGCCAGAGAACCAGACGCTGGCGACGATTACCTTCCAGAACTATTTCCGGATGTATCCGAAAATCGGTGGGATGACGGGAACGGCAGCGACCGAAGCGGGCGAATTTTTCGAAATTTACAAACTCAACGTCGTTGAAATTCCAACCAATGTGCCAGTGCTGCGGATCGACGAAGACGACCAGTTTTTCAAGAATACACAGGACAAATTTGGCGCGATTGCCAAGACCATCAAGGAAGCCAATGATCGAGGCCAGCCGGTTTTGGTCGGTACAGTTTCTATCGAGAAATCCGAACTGCTTTCCGAATTCCTTGAAAAAGAAGGCGTGGTCCACAGCGTTCTGAACGCTCGCTTCCACGAGAGCGAAGCGCATATTGTCGCACAGGCCGGACGGCTTGGCAGCGTGACGATTGCTACCAACATGGCTGGCCGTGGTACCGATATCCAATTGGGCGGTAACTATGAATTCCGGTTGGAAGACGAACTGAAAGATATTGCCGAAGGTCCAGAACGTGATTCTGCGATAGACGCGCTCAAGGCTGAAATCGCTGCTGAAAAAGCAAGGGTTATTGAAGCCGGCGGTCTGTTTGTTCTCGCTACAGAGCGGCATGAAAGCCGTCGTATAGACAACCAGTTACGTGGTCGCTCGGGGCGTCAGGGTGACCCGGGTCTGTCGCGTTTTTATCTGTCACTGGATGATGATCTGTTGCGCATCTTTGGCTCTGAAACGCTGTTTTCGAAGATGATGAATTCTTCGCTCGATGATGGTGAAGCGATTGGCGGTAAATGGCTGTCAAAAGCCATCGAAACCGCGCAGAAAAAGGTTGAGGCGCGGAACTATGACATCCGTAAGCAGCTCGTCGAATACGACAACGTAATGAACGACCAGCGCAAGGTCATCTACGAACAACGAAGCGACATCATGGATGCCGAGGCGGTTGATGATGTCGTTGAAGATATGCGCAACGACACCGTCAACGCACTGGTTGGCGACCATTGCCCAGTCGGGACCTATCCTGAACAGTGGGATGTCGATGGTCTGAAAAAACAAGCTGCGGACGTTCTTGGCCTCGCGCCCGATATCGATAGCTGGCTGCAAGAAGAAGCGATGGAACCTGAGGTCATCGAAACCCGGCTGGCCGACTTGGCCGCCGAGAAGTTTGCCGCAAAAAGCGCAAATCTCGACGAAACGGTGTGGCGTCAGGTTGAGAAAAGCATTTTGCTTCAAGCGCTCGATTCACATTGGAAAGAGCATCTTTCTACGCTCGATGCACTTCGTCAGGTCATTTACCTTCGGGCATATGCTCAGAAAAATCCGATCAACGAGTATAAGCAGGAATCGTTCGGGTTATTCGAACGCATGTTGGCGGCGATCCGCGAGGATGTGACCAAGACCATCGCAACCAACGAATTCCGTGCCGAACAGGAAATGGCGTTACCCGAGCTGCCCGATTTCCTAACAACGCATTTTGACCCGTTCACCGGCGAGGATGATAGCGACGATTTTGATGCTGGATCGAGCGGAATGATTACAACGACTCTGCCAAGCGCGTCGCGGGCGAATGACCCGTTCGCCGGAAATCCGGATATCCGCCGCAATGACCCTTGTCCCTGCGGTTCGGGACAGAAGTACAAGCACTGTCACGGGGCTTACTGATCTAGGATAAGGGGAGGGGCAAATGTTGTGGCTGGCGGGCCTGTTTGCCCTCGTTGCGCTGGTCTACGCATCGGTAGGCTTCGGCGGCGGATCGACGTACAGCGCGCTCTTGGCGTTGTCGGATACCGACTTTAAGCTGATTCCGGTAATTGCATTGCTGTGCAATATTGTCGTCGTGACCGGAGGCACGATACGCTTTGCTCGTGCCGGTCTGATCCATTGGCGGCAGGTTCTGCCATTATTAGCGGTTTCGGCACCGCTCGCTTTTATCGGCGGATTGATACCCCTGAAACAGTCGGCATTTTATCTGTTGTTGGGCAGCGGCCTGCTGCTGTCATCGGTAGTGCTGCTCATCCGTGTCGAAACATTCGCAACCAAACGCTTGCCACAGCCAATCCTGCTAGCCATTTCGGGCACGGTGGGCTTGCTGGCGGGGCTGTCGGGTATCGGTGGCGGGATTTTCATGTCGCCCGTTCTCCACCTCGTCCGCTGGGCCGATGCAAAGCGGATCGCGGCATTCGCCTCGCTCTACATCCTGATCAATTCCATTACCGGGATAACGGGGCAGATCGTCAAAGCCGGGCCGGTATCGCTTCTAAACCCGGTCACCGAGTATTGGCCATTGATGCTTGGTGTATTGATTGGCGGACAGATCGGCAGCTATCTGGGTTTGAAGCTGACGTCGCCTGTATGGCTGCGACGCCTGACGGCTTTACTCGTCGGCTATGTCGCCATCCGTCTTCTTTGGCAGGGCTTCGACCTGCTCTAAAGAAAATGGCTCCCCGGGAGGGATTCGAACCCCCGACCAATTGATTAACAGTCAACTGCTCTACCACTGAGCTACCAGGGAACAGCCCTGCTTTCACAAGGCAAGCGGGCCTATAGCAGCGGAATTTGAAACATTGCAAGCGTTCAGGTGACAAATTGCTCCATCGCGATGCGATCATCCAGCGCATGTTCGGGGTCGAACAGCAAAGTGAGCGAGCGGCTGCGGTCCAGGGCAACTTCGACTGAAGCAATATCGCGGATTTCGCGCTGGTCGGCAACCGCACTGACTGGACGTTTGCCCGATTCGAGGATTGTCAGTTTGATCACATAACGGTCAGGTAAAATCGCGCCTTTCCATCGGCGCGGACGGAACGGACTAATTGGTGTCAGCGCTAGAAGAGACGAATCGAGTGGTAGAATAGGGCCATTCGCCGACAGGTTGTATGCGGTAGAACCGGCAGGAGTAGCAACCAACACACCGTCACAAATCAATTCGGGGATAACCGGTCGGCCATTGACTGCAACCTCGATCTTCGCGGTTTGCCGTGTCTCGCGAAGCAGCGAGACTTCGTTGATGGCAGGCAGGGTGAAACTCTGACCGCTAACGGTGGTGACAGTTGCGCTCAGGGGCGTCACTGAAAAGGATTTCGCGCGTGCCAGCCGGTTGAGCAGTTCGCCTTGTTCCCAGTTGTTCATCAAGAAACCAACGGTACCACGATTCATGCCGTAAGCTGGGATATCGCGCCGGCTTTCCAATAACTGGTGCAGCGTCTGGAGCAGATGACCATCGCCGCCGAGCACTATTACGGCATCAGCTTGGTCAAGCGGCACAAATTCATGCTGTTCGCGCAGGATGGCCTCAGCTTCGCGTGCAGCGGGCGTTGCCGATGAAATTACTGCCAGTTTTGTATAGCTGCTCATCCGCCGGTCGCATTCATATGGCGCCCAAGGCGGAGGTCGGGATGCGCCATCTGGCGTTCGAAATCATGCCTCTCTGGTTTTAGACGAAGCGCCTGCTGAAGCAGACGGTCAACGGCATCGAGGCCCTCTTCACGCATCGCCTTCTTGAAATCGACGTGCATTTCTGAGCCCAGACACATGAAAATCTTGCCATCGGTAGTGAGACGCAGGCGGTTGCAATCGTCGCAGAAGTTGCGACTCATCGGCGTAATCAGGCCAAGTCGCAAACCGAGCGGCGCAACTTGCCAGTAACGTGCCGGGCCAGCGCTGCGGTGCGACAGCGGCATGAGTTCATATTGCTCACGCAGCGAAGCAATAAAATCGTCGGTTGCAATGAACCGGTCCTGTCGTCCCGACACTCCGTCGCCTAGCGGCATTGTTTCGATAATCGCAAGATCAAACCCGTTGGAAGCGCAATATTGGGCCATCGGCATCAGGCCAGATTGATTCTGCTCTTTGAGAGCCACCATATTGATTTTTATCGAAATGTCGTTTTTCCGAGCAGCCGAAATGCCAGCCAAAACCTGCGCTACATCACCACCGCGTGTAATGTCACGGAATGTGATGGGATCAAGGCTATCCATGCTGACGTTGATCCGTTTGACGCCCGCTTCGGCAAGCACTGGCGCAAACTCCATCAGGCGGCTGCCATTTGTGGTCAAAGTCAGTTCGTCGAGCCGTCCGGCATGGACATGTCCGCCGAGCTCGCGAATAAGTACCTCGATATCGCGGCGAAGCAAAGGCTCGCCACCGGTCAGCCGGATTTTGCGGATACCATGAGCAATGAAGCGGTTGGCGAGTAATGCGATTTCGCTGTATTCCAGAAGCTCTTTATGCGGCAAAAACCGCTGCTTTTCAGGCATACAATAATGGCAGCGGAAATTGCACCGGTCGGTCACCGATATCCGGAGATAGTCAATTTTGCGTCCGAAACCGTCAATCATGCCCGCTGTTTAGGCGGAAAACAGTCGCTGACAAAGCCGAAATGCAAGAAATGCAAGGCTTCGGAAAGATATCGCCGCTAAGGTGCCGCGATGCAATCGACGCATTCCATATCAAAGCCGCCAGCGCTTCGCATATCGCGGGCTCGAAACGCGCGTGAGTGGCTGGCGGATTATGGGGGCGCGCAGCAAGCGCCGCTCGCATTGCTGCTTGTTGGTATAAAGGATTTGAAGCAGATCAACGAACGTCTCGGGCGTGACCAAGGCGACGCGGTTATCCGCAAAGCTGGCGCCAAAATTGTCGATTTTGCCGGAGAGCAAGTTCCCGGCGTCGAATTGGTTGCGCGGATGCCAGGGCGCGAATTTTTGCTGATCATCGGCGGAGAGGCCAACGTGAAGCAGCTTGAATCGCTTTCTCGCCAACTGCTCGATGTTTTGGCAGTCGACTTCGGCGAAGGCGGCGAACCGCTTCATATCGGCGCGCGCATCGGGATTGCTTGCAGTGAAATGCGCGAAAATGGAACCGAGTTGTTGCACCGCGCTGGAACGGCATTGTCTCGTGCCTATACCCGAAAGGGCAAGCGGATGGCGTTTGCCGAATATCAGGGCACGACCGATTCGCAAGTCAGCGCAGCGATCGATTCCGGAATGCGTGCGGCGATTGCCGAGCGCCAGATCGCGATTGTTCTGCAACCGCAATTTGAGGTCGCGACGGGACAGTTGATTGGTGCCGAAGCGCTTGCTCGATTGCAGCTTGATGAGCTGGGCGAGGTTGGGGCAGCCCAACTGTTCGCCGCCGCCGACCGCTGCGATTTGCGGGAAGAATTATCGCAGGTCATTCAACAAGAGGCGATTGCCATTGCCGCCAAATGGCCCGCTGCGCTGAGCGATCTGCGGTTAGCCGTCAATCTGGGAGCGGAGGAACTTGGCGAGGGTTATTCGGCGCGATTGCTTGAATTGTTGGCGCGCACGGGTTTCGACGCGAACCGTTTGACGTTGGAATTGACTGAGGAGAGCTTGGTCCGCGACATCGAGTTGGCGTCGGCCGAGCTGGAGCAACTGCGCGCGAAAAATATCCAGATTGCAGTTGATGATTTCGGCACTGGTTATTCCAGCCTTACCTATCTCAAGACGCTGCCGCTCGATTATCTGAAGATCGACAAGAGCATGACGCCGGACATCAGCGGGACCGGCAAAGACCGCATCGTCTTGCGCGCAATCATTGCGATGGCCAAGGCGTTGGAGTTGAAGATCATCGCCGAGGGCGTCGAGCGCGAGGAAGAACTGGAAATGCTAAAAGCCGAGGGTTGCGATTATTTCCAAGGCTATCTGCGCTCGCCGCCACTGTCGCCAGACGATTTCGAACGGTTTGCGCTTCGAAGCAATTAGCTTGCGCGTTTGGCGATGTTTGCAAGCCCCTTCGATAACTGCAAACAGCCGCTGAGGCGTGACAGAGGGTCGCTCCAGACTCGGTTTATGACGAGTTTGCTGTCTGGACGCAGTTTCGCAGTTTCGCCCAGCTTGGCGACGTAGGCAAGCAGTCCCGGCACGTTGGGTGGTGTATCGCCTTGGAAGCTCACCAGCGTACCACGCGTGCCGACTTCGATTTTTGCCACGCCTGCGACGAGCGCATTCTGTTTGATCTCAATCAACCGCAACAGGTTCTGCGCAGGCTGCGGGATTGGGCCGAAGCGGTCGGCCATTTCGGCGGCAAAGCTCTCGATATCTTCGGCTTCGTCGAGGTCGTTCAGACGACGATAGAGCGCCATGCGGACCGACAGGTCGGGCACATAATCGTCGGGGATGAGGATTGGCGCGTCGATGGTGATTTGTGGGCTAAAGCTGCCACGTGGCTTCATGAAGCCAAAAGCATCGGCCTTGGCGTCCATAATCGCCTCTTCGAGCATCGACTGGTAGAGTTCGAAGCCAACTTCCTTGATGTGCCCCGATTGTTCGTCGCCGACGAGGTTCCCGGCGCCGCGAATGTCGAGATCGTGACTGGCCAACTGGAAACCGGCACCGAGGCTGTCAAGATCGCCAAGTACCTTCAATCGCTTTTCTGCGGTTTCAGTCAGTGCGCGATTCGGTTCGGTTGTGAGATAGGCATAAGCGCGGGTCTTGGAACGGCCGACTCGACCACGAAGCTGATACAATTGCGCCAACCCAAAGCGGTCGGCGCGGTGGATGATGAGCGTGTTGGCGCTCGGGATATCGAGGCCACTTTCGACGATGGTAGTGGATAGCAGGACGTCATAGCGCTTCTCGTAAAATGCGCTCATTCGCTCTTCAACCTGGGTTGCCGACATCTGGCCATGCGCGGTGACATGTTTGATTTCGGGTACTTCGACCCGGAGGAACTCCTCGATGTCGGTGAGGTCGGCGATGCGCGGCACGACGAAGAAGCTCTGTCCGCCGCGGTAATGTTCGCGGAGCAATGCCTCGCGCAGCACCACTGGATCCCACGGCATGACGTAGGTGCGAACCGCAAGCCGGTCGACCGGCGGCGTTTGGATGACCGACAGGTCGCGCAGGCCCGACATCGCCATCTGCAATGTACGCGGGATCGGTGTCGCGGTAAGCGTCAGCATATGGACGTCGGTTTTCAGCGCCTTTAACTGTTCTTTGTGCGTGACGCCAAA
This sequence comes from Sphingomonadales bacterium, assembly GCA_031429915.1. Classification (GTDB taxonomy): domain Bacteria; phylum Pseudomonadota; class Alphaproteobacteria; order Sphingomonadales; family Sphingomonadaceae; genus Sphingorhabdus_B. The sequence goes on from JANPAM010000175.1 coordinate 32,436, forward strand.
GCGTTGCTCTTCATCAACGATGACCAGCCCGAGCCGTTTGAACTTGATCGATTTGGCGAGCACCGCGTGCGTGCCGATAACGATGTCCATTGTGCCGTCGGTCAAGCCATCGCGTGTGGCGGTTGCTTCGGTGGTTGGGACTAGCCGAGACAGCCGACCAAGTTTCAACGGCAGGTCGCGGAAGCGTTCGGCGAAGTTGGTGTAATGCTGGCGTGCAAGGAGCGTGGTCGGTGCGATAATCGCGACCTGATATCCGGCCATCGCAGCGGCAAAAGCGGCGCGCATTGCGACTTCGGTTTTGCCGAAACCAACGTCGCCGCACACCAGCCGGTCCATTGGCTTGCCCGAAGCCATATCGTCGAGCACTTCGATGATGACTCGCTGTTGGTCCTCGGTTTCTTCATAGGGGAAGCGGTCAACGAAGCTGGCGTAGGACTGGTCGTCGATTTCTACCACAGCACCGGCGCGCAGAGCGCGCTCGGCGGCGGTTTTGAGCAGCTCGTGCGCAATCGCGCGAATCCGTTCTTTGAGCTTCGACTTGCGCCGCTGCCATGCCTCGCCACCCAATTTATCGAGTGTGACATGCTCGCTGTCGGACCCGTATCGCGATAGCACGTCGATATTCTCGACAGGCACATAGAGCTTGTCGCCCCCCGAGTAGCTGAGCGCAACGCAGTCGTGCGGACTGTTACCGACGGGGATCGACATCAGGCCTTCGTAACGCCCGATGCCGTGTTCGGTATGGACCACCAAGTCGCCCGGAGTCAGCGCGGCCAGTTCGGCCAGAAACGCGTCGGCAGATTTGCGCCGTTTTTGTCGCCGGACAAGCCGGTCGCCGAGCATGTCCTGCTCGCTGATTAGCGCGACTTCGGACGTGGCGAAACCGTGGTCGATGGGGAGCACGACCATAGCTACAGCGTTCTGCACACCGAGTGCGCGTTGCCAGCCTTCTACTTCGGTAAGCGTTGGTGCTTTGTGGTCCGCAAGCAGGCCTTTGAGTCGCTCCCGTGCGCCAGCGGAGTAGCTGGCGATGATCGCCTTGCTGCCTGATTTGAGCAGCGCCTTGAGATGGTCGGCAACGGCTTCGTAGATGTTGACCTTCTGCGCGCGTTCGGGCGCGAAGTCTCGGCCTGCGGCAATTCCAAAATCTACGATGCTGCCGGAATCGGGTTGGGCAAACGGGCTAAGCAGGTGGGCGGCATGGCCGATAAACTCTGCTTCCAGCTCGTCGCCTGAGAGATACAGCATCTCTGGCGGCAAAGGTCGATAACTGCCCGGCTCGGCAACTTGAGCGCGAACACGGTTGTCGTAATAATCAGAAATGGCATCGAGCCGCGATTGCCCTGCCGATGCCGCACCACCGTCGCGGATGACGAGTGTGTCGGCACCAACATGGTCGAATATCGTCGCCATACGGTCTTCGAACAATGGCAGCCAGTGGTCCATGCCCGAAAGACGGCGGCCTTCGGAGACAGCTTGGTAAAGCGGGTCACCCGTCGCGGTAACGCCAAAACGTTCGCGGTAACCTGTTCGAAAGCGGCGGATCGATTCCTCATCCATCAGGGCCTCGACTGCGGGGAGCAGGTCGAAGTGAACGATCTTGTCGATGCTGCGCTGGTCGGACGGATTGAACCGGCGAATGCTTTCGATTTCATCGCCAAAGAAATCGAGCCGCAACCCGTATTCGCTGCCCGCGGGGAACAAGTCGACGATACTGCCGCGCATCGCGAACTCGCCAGCTTCGGCGACGGTATCAACCCGGAAATAGCCATTCGATTGCAGCAAATTTGCGAGCCGGTCGCGGCTGATTTCGCGGCCCTCGGCCAATCGCTCGCCGGTCTGGCGGATGCGAAATGGCGTAACGAATTTCTGAATAGCCGCGCCGATTGTGGTCAGTACCAACTGCTTGGCATTGGCTGGTTGCTGCAACGCCTGTAACGTCGCCATCCGCTGCGCTGTGACCGCCAGCGACGGCGAAGCGCGATCATAGGGCAAACAGTCCCATGACGGCAGCTGCAATATTTCTATCTCGGGCGCGAAATAAGGGACGGCGTCGGCAATCGACCGCATCGCAGCATCATCTGGCGCGATAAACATCGTCCGCGCCTTCGCCGCGCGCGCCAAATCGGCCAGCAACAGCGGCGCGAAACCCGATGGCACCGACGACAATGTCAGGGGCGACTTGGCCGTTATGATTTTCTGCAGGTCAGGCATAACTGCTTAATCGCGAATGCCCTGCGGCATTGCGATGAAATCAAGCTGCTTCAACAAATCCATCATCGGTCCGTCAAAAGCCTGATCGACATCCTGCGTTCCCAGCGCCCACGCCATGATGTCAACGTCCTGTTCCT
>JANPAM010000176.1:0-2800 GCA_031429915.1 Sphingomonadales bacterium
AACGATGCCGACAATTCCCCCTCACCCACCGGGGTTTGCGTGGGTCGCAATTGCGCCGCTATCTTGGCCTGAACCTCGCGGATGATATCGCCGAAACTGTTATAGGGCGTGACGTTGATCGTTTCGATCAGCGCGTTTGTAAACACGCCCTCATATTTGCCGACGTCGCCCGCTTTGCGCACTTCTTTTGCCTGTTCGCCGTCGAGCGCTGCGGCGAGATGGACCCAATGGCCGTCACCCGGTGCCGTCGCCGGCGGTTCGGGTCTGGCAGGCGGAGTGCCTTCGAGCGGCGGAACGCTTCGCGATTGCCAGTCAGCCCCGTCGCGGGTCGCAGAACCCGAATTGCAACTGTCGAAGATTGAAATAAAATACACGCCCTTCCCAGTTGCGCGGTCCTTGCGTTGTTTCAGCTCCCTGTCGAAGATATCGCCAGCTGTATTCGCCTCGGGATCGCGCGCGTCGGTCGGCAGGATCGTGCCATTGTAGCCCGAGGACTGATCGAACAACTTATCATCGCGGTATTGCGAACCATGTCCGGCAAAATAGAACAGCAAGGTGTCGCGCGGTCCGGACTGGTCGATCATCTTGTCCAGCGCGTCAAGGATTGCGGCGCGCGTAGCGCAGGTGTCGAGCAGGGTAACCGACGTGGCGTTGGCCGACGTGCAATTGCCCTGGACCGGCTTGTCGAGGTCCATCGCGTAGTTTTTCTGCACTGCCTCCTTGAACCGCAATGTGTCGGCAACCGCGCCGCGCAGATTTTTGAACGCCGCATCAGGATATTTGTCCGACCGGGCGTAAACATAATTGTCGATGCCGACGAACAATGCACGCTTCGTTTGCGCCTCCGCCGGTGTTGGCCACAGCATGAGCGCGACGAGCAAGGCCACCAACGCCCTCATTTGCCGACTGCCTTCACCACGACTGCGCTCGGAACGGTAAAGTCGAACAATGACGGCGACTGTACTTTCTTGATCGGCGCGGGCTTGCGGCCGGGGAACTCGAAGCTGCTTTCCGGATCGTCTCCGCCACCTGTAACTCGTTTGTCATCGTTGAGCGAAGCCAGCCGCCAGGTAGGGTAGAACATCCATTCGTTAAGGCTCAGCTTGCCATCGCCGTTGAGATCGACCGCGCCGTCGGGGTTCGACAGCCCTTCGCCGTCAGCGGCCAGCGCAAAACTCAGCAAACCCTGCTTCAGCTTTGCGTTTTCGAGAGCAACATCGTCGGCCTGCGTTGCCGCCAATATCCGAATGCCCTTGTCATACGCCAGTTGGCCAAGCCCGCTATCGCCCATTGGTCCGGGGCGGAATTTGCCGCTGTCGACACTCGCGCCCGAATGGCATGCGTCGATGATGAGCGCGATATCAGCGGCGTCGATCAGCCGAAGCCACATCGTCAGTTCGGACGAAGAAATCAGCGAACCAACGTCTGGCTGCAACTGACCGTCGGGCCATTTCCCATCAGCGGGAACCAAGAAAAAATCGCCCTTGGGCTGTGCCCAGCCGTGCCCCGAGTAGCTGAAAATAATGATATCGTCGGGCATCGACCTATCGAGCACCGATCCGTCGATGCCGTGGTCGGCAAGCAGTTTCAGCCCCTCATCACGGTCCTGAGCGCCACCGAGCAAAGCCAGTATCATCGCGATGGCATCGGCGGTTACCCGCGTCTTACTGCCACGTTCACCAGCCACCACCAGCCGTCGCATGTCATAACCGTCGATATCCGCTAGCCTATTCCCCAATAATCTGGCATCGGCGCCGGCGTAATCGAGATTCAGCCGCGTTTGCGTGTAGGCGTCGATGCCAACCGAAATCACAAAAGCGCGCGGGCGACGTGGCTCCATTTTGGGTCGTGTATATTCGAAATATGCGGTGTCGCTTTTCACCCGGTCTTCGTTGAAAGCATAGACCGAGATTTGCTGGGTTTCCTGACCAGCCGCAGTCGGCAGGTTCAATGTCGCGTCAAGGTGATATATACCGTCCCCCGGTGTATCGTCGTCATCGGGGATCCGGTTTAGCTTGCGCCAGTCTTCTATAGTATCCTGTAGTTCGAAGGGCTCGTCCGGGGTATGCGCGGCAAAGCGGAAGTTGCGGAACAATCGCGGGTTGAACAAACCACTTTTGCTCTTGCCCGCCACCGCCAATGGATCGACGCCTTCACGAAATTCGACCGATACGATAGCCTGATCGGGCGTTTCGCCGGGTTTAATGCCGGTAATGGTCACCACCGGCAAAACCCGGTTTAGATCGGCAATCGGTTTCACCGGTTCGAACGCCGTCGCGCAATTTTCCAATATACTGCACGTCGTCAGCCGTTCGGTCAGTCCGGGCACAAAATAGTCGCGCATGAAAGTTTGAGCGGCCAATGATTGATAAGGCCGGTCGGCGACAAGCCAGCGGAACTGGTTGGCATCGGGACCGAGATTGGTGTCGTAGCGACCATCAGGCGTGACCGCCAGAAAACCCTGCTCTGCAAAGAAATATGTGGTCTGCAATATCGACCAGTCCTTTGTATTCCACATCCGAAGACCATCGAGCCCCGACAAAGCCCAGAATACCGGCCGGTCGAGCAGGAAACCGCCAGCGACGATATTGCCGTAATCAAGCGGCGGCAGCGTTTTTTCGGTTTCGAAATCGAACAGCCCGATCACGTCGTCAATCGGCCCGCCAACCGCGATCGTTTGCCAGTCGCTATCCGCCATTCTTGCAATCGATGTGCCGAGCTGCAAATCGAGCAAATCGTCGATTGCGAGCATCCATAATGAAGACCCGCCATTGCCCGCGGCGAACAGCATTTCGTCGTC
>JANPAM010000177.1:0-2883 GCA_031429915.1 Sphingomonadales bacterium
GCCAAAGGCGGCAACGCGCAAGTCATCGGAGATGGCGCTAGGGCCGTTAACCGAGGCATTTCCGGAACTGATCGGTGGGTCGGCTGATTTAACTGGCTCCAACAATACCAAAACTACAGCTACCAATACATTGAATAAAAATGATTATTCTGGACGGTATGTCTATTACGGTATTCGTGAGTTCGGTATGGCGGCGGCGATGAATGGCATGGCGCTTCACGGTGGCATCATCCCGTTTGGCGGTACGTTCCTGATCTTTTCTGACTATGCTCGTCCCGCCATACGATTATCAGCGCTGCAGAGCGCTCGGGTAGTCTACGTTTTAACGCATGACAGCATCGGACAGGGTGAGGATGGCCCTACTCACCAACCTATCGAACATCTGCAAAGTTTGCGAATGATTCCCAACCTTGAGGTTTTCCGCCCTTGCGACGCGGTAGAGGTCGCGGAATGCTGGCAGCTGGCATTGTCGCGTAAGGACGGTCCTTCGGTGTTGGCGCTGTCGCGGCAGGATTTGGCGATGCTACGCACGTCGGTCGATGTGAATCTATCGGACAAGGGCGCTTACCGGCTTGTTTCAGCGGAAGCAGCACGCAAAGTTCTATTAATTGCCACCGGCTCTGAAGTATCGCTGGCGACCGAAGTTGCGGCTCAGCTGGAAAGTCAAGGCATTGGCGCCGATGTCGTATCCATGCCTAGCGTTTCGCGCTTCAAAGCACAGGATGCCAGCTACCGCGCCGATGTCCTTCCAAACGACGGAACACTGCGCGTTTCCATCGAGGCCGGAACAACATTCGGTTGGTCGGACATCACCGGTGATAACGGCCTCAACATAGGCATCGACAGCTTTGGGGCGTCAGCCCCCGGCAAAGTGCTGATGGAGCACTTCGGCTTTAGCGCTGACAAGATTGTCCCCCAAATTCTTGCCGCACTTGGCTGATACTTCAAGGAGTTCCTCATGACTGTTAAAGTAGCAATTAACGGATTTGGTCGCATCGGCCGCTTGGTCGCGCGCGCCATATTGGAGCGCGACGATCATGACCTCGAGCTGGTTGCGATCAACGATCTGGCACCGGCCAAAGCGAATGCGCTGCTGTTCAAGCGCGATAGCGTTCACGGCGCATTCCCCGGCACAGTCGAGGCCGATGGCAACGACATCATTGTTAATGGCAAGCGGATCCACGTGACTGCCGAGCGCGATCCAGCGAACCTTCCCCACGCCGCAAACGGTATTGATATCGCTCTAGAATGCACCGGGTTCTTCACCGACCGCGCAAGTGCCGAAAAGCATCTGGCCGCCGGAGCTAAGCGCGTATTAATCTCAGCACCGGGCAAAAACGTAGACAAAACCGTGGTATTCGGAGTCAATCACGGCGTCTTGACGTCAGACGATCTGATCGTTTCGAACGCCAGCTGCACGACAAACTGCCTCGCGCCGCTAGCCAAGGTAATGAACGATGAAATTGGGATCGAACGCGGGCTGATGACGACGATTCACAGTTACACGAACGACCAGAAAATCCTCGACCAGATCCACGAAGACATGCGCCGTTCACGCGCTGCCGCAATGTCGATGATCCCGACAACCACTGGCGCGGCCCGTGCGGTTGGCGAAGTGATGCCCGAATTAAAGGGTAAGCTCGACGGCTCGGCGATCCGCGTGCCGACGCCAAATGTCAGCATTGTTGACCTCACCTTCACGCCGAAGCGCGACACTAGCGTTGAAGAAGTCAACGCGTTGCTGAAAGCAGCGTCGGAAGGTACCTATAAAGGCGTGCTCGCTTATTCAGATGAGCCACTGGTCTCAATTGATTACAACCACAATCCGGCGAGTTCGACGATCGACAGTCTGGAAACGACAGTACTCGACGGCAAGCTTGTCCGCGTATTGAGTTGGTATGACAATGAATGGGGTTTTTCGAACAGGATGGTCGACACCGCAGGTGTTATTGGCAAGCTGCTGTAATCATGACCTTTCGCACGCTCGACGATCTTGGTGATATCAGGGGGAAACGCGCCCTAGTTCGCGTCGACTTGAATGTGCCGATGGCCGATGGGCGGGTAACCGATGATACGCGGTTGCGCGCGTTGTTGCCGACCGTGCTAGAGTTGGCCGACAAAGGCGCGAAAGTCTTGCTGTTAGCCCATTTCGGTCGTCCAAAGGGTGCCAAGCATAGCGAAATGTCGGTGTCGATGGTGCTCGATGCGCTGGAAAAGGTACTGGGCCGCGAAATCATGTTTGTGCCTGAGATTGCGGGCGATGTGGTTTCGCAATCAGTGGGTATCCTTGCGGACGGCGATATTGCTCTGCTCGAAAACACCCGGTTTTGGCCAGGTGAGGAGCAGAATGATCCTGAGCTGGCCAAAGCGGTTGCCGCGAATGGTGACTTCTACGTCAACGATGCGTTTTCGGCAGCTCACCGTGCGCACATGAGCACTGAAGGATTGGCGCATCTGCTGCCCGCTTATGCAGGCCGTTCAATGGAAGCCGAACTGAAAGCGTTAGAAGCAGCACTCGGCAATCCCGAGCATCCGGTGGCGGCTGTAGTTGGCGGTGCCAAGGTTTCATCAAAGCTTGATGTGCTGACCCATTTGGTTACCAAGGTCGATCACCTGATCATCGGCGGAGGCATGGCAAACACGTTTCTGGCGGCACGCGGCGTTGATGTCGGCAAGTCGCTGTGCGAGCATGACCTGGCCGATACTGCTAACGCTATAATGGACGCAGCAGACGCCGCTGGATGCACCGTGCATTTGCCCTATGACGTCGTGACGTCACTCGAATTCCGCGCAAACCCGCCGGTTCGCACCGTCAACGTGCATGAGGTTGCAGCAGACGACATGATTCTCGATGTCGGCCCTGCTGCTGTCGAGGCGCTCGCT
>JANPAM010000178.1:0-11336 GCA_031429915.1 Sphingomonadales bacterium
TCCGGGCTATGTGGGCTATGACGAGGGCGGCGTGTTGACCGAGGCGGTGCGGCGGCGGCCTTATCAGGTCGTGCTGTTCGACGAGGTCGAAAAAGCGCATCCCGACGTATTCAACGTGCTGCTTCAGGTGCTCGACGATGGCCGCTTGACCGATGGACAGGGCCGCACGGTGGATTTCTCAAACACGCTTATCATCCTGACCTCGAACCTGGGCAGCCAGCATCTCGCAGCCCTCGCCGACGACGAGGACGTGTCGAAGGCCGAACCAGCAGTGATGGAAACCGTCCGAGCGCATTTCAGACCCGAGTTCCTGAACCGCCTCGATGAAATCATCATGTTCCACCGCTTGGCCGCCGACCACATGGCACCGATTGTCGAAATTCAGGTCGCGCGGGTGTCGAAGCTGCTCAAAGACCGCAAGATTATGATCAACCTTTCGGACAAGGCCAAGGCGTGGCTTGGTCGGGTTGGCTATGACCCGGTCTACGGCGCCAGGCCGTTAAAGCGCGCAATCCAACGACATTTGCAAGACCCACTTGCCGACATGCTGTTACGCGGCGAGGTGCCAGATGGATCGATGGTGAGTGTTGAGGAGGGTGATGGGGCTTTGACGATGAAAGTCGCATGATCACCTCGTCGGCGTACGTACATCAAACGCGATAGTCAGTCGCTCGCCATCGTTGAACGGGATCGTGCCGTGCCACATCGTCGATGGAAACAACACCAGCCTGCCCGGTTTTGGTTCGACCTTCGCATAGCTTGGTAGATCGATTCCCAGTTCGGGCGGCGGACTGCCAAGGTCGAGCCATCCGGCGGGAGATGGACCCATCGCATTTTCGTCCGGCAGCGATACATAAAATGCCGAACTGATCCATCCCGCCGGATGCGTGTGCATGGTGTGAAAGCCAGCACTGCGAAGCCGGACCGACCAGCTGCCCTCAAATAACAGTTGCCCGCGCGGGGTGCCAAGCAACGGGTGGCCGGGATCGAATGGCGGCAGGTCGGCAACATATTCATGCGCCGCGTCCAACACGCGTTTCCGCAATTGTACGATCTCGGGTTCTAGCCGGTGGAATAGGGGCTTGTCGGTTTGCGTTCCGCCGCGAACCGATTGTTCGGGCAGATGCTGCCGCGCCACGTGCAATTGGCGGAGCACAGTCGCCAAATCGGTAAGTTCGCTCTCGGAACAGCCTAAATCAATGATCTTGAAATAGGGCGGATCGCCGTCAAGCCAAGTCGCTCGGTCATCTCCGAGCAATCGCCATGCCAGCGACAGATAGGGCCAGACACCATTTTCTGCCGGGGTTCCAACAAGCGCCTCACCTATTACAGCCGCTTCCTCAGGCCGCCCGGTGCGGAGACAGTGGCGAATATGATAAAGCTGAATACCCGGATCGTTTAACGTTGCGGTACGCGCGAACATCATCTGGGCGGCTTCATGATCGCCGGTTTCGGTCGCCAGATAGGCCGCGATTGCGTTAAGTTGCGGTAAGTCGCCCAATACAATCCGCGTTTCATCGAGCGCCGTAATTGCCTGATCCCAACGTTCTTGCTGGGCCAACGCCCGAATTTCGGCAATTCGCAACGTAGCGTCTTTCGGAGCTGTCGCCACTGCTTTGGTAAAGCTGGCAAACGGGTCAGAAGCACCCATCGTCGTTCGTATTCGCAATAATGCCTCGTGCCCGGCAACCCATCCCGGGTTTCGGTCAAGCATTCCAACTAATAACCCCGCAGCCTCGTCGGCAAGCCCTTCGGATTGCAAAGCATCGGAAGTTACCAATGCAAGCTGCGGTTCATCGGGTGCAATCTGTCGAATGCGGGCAAATTGTTCAGCGGCAGGTTGACCGGTTTCGAGCGCGATCTGCGCCTTTCCCATCGCAATTCGGGGGTCTTCTGGATTCAGTTCAATGGCGCGGTCGAAGGCGGCGGTTGCGTCGGCCATTCGTTGCTCGGCCCGGTAAGCCAGGCCCAACAATTGCCAGACTTTTGCGGATGCCGCCGCAGTTATTGTAAGCGGCTCCAGCAGCGAAACAACCAAATCCGCCCTGCCCGCAACATTTGCATCAATCGCGAAGTCAGTGGCAGCATTGATATCTGCGATGCCGGGTTGGTGCGCTGCCGAAAGGCGCTGTTGCAACCTCGCAAAATGTTGGTCGAGCGGGCTGGCCATCAAAGCCCGTGCAATTGCCCGCCCGCCTCGATAACGGCGGCGATGCCTTTGCGTTCCTCGGCATCCAGTGCGGGATGCCAGATATCAACGATCAAGATGACCCGTAAAACATCGCTCGGGTTCAATGCTTCATGCTCTATCGTATCATCAAATACCCACGCCTTGCCGCGTTGCCAGAACCGTTTTTCGTCGACAACGCGGAACCAGCATCCCTGCGGGACGATCAACGGCAAATGGCACACCAGCCGCGCATTCGAAATTCCCGTGTGCGGCGGGATATGCGCGCCGGGTGCGAGCAGCGAGAACATTGCGTTAGGGCCAGCATTTTTGATTTGAGGCTGCGGTAGTTTTTCCAGCAGCTTTATTGTTTGCGGGCAATGTTTGGTGTTGGCATCGATCATGCGTCCGTTCTGGATCAGATGGATCGCGGTCCAATTGCTATTATGGTTAAGCTCGGCCCATTGGTCGACGGGGACACCTTCAGGATACTGGATATATGGCACCAGCTGCGCTGCTTCGGCGGCAACCACCGCCTCGAATTCAGACTGGATAATATCAGTGAAGGTTTCCAATTCAGCTAACCACTCGAAGTCCGCATCCGGATAGAACGGGACTTCAGGCAACCCAGGATAGCAGTAATGAGTCGGCCCTTCGCGGTCCGGTGCGGTTTGGTGGAGGCTGCTGGTGATTAATCGGTCGAGCTTGTCAGTCAGCGGCGTGACCGCCTTTACCGCTATGCGCAAACGGTCGGCCTGCCGCATCTGCCATTCGGCGTATTTCTGGGTCGCGGTTGCCAGCATTGACTGCATTTGCGCAGGCGCGGGATCGGGAGCCTGCGCCAGTGCGCGGCCAAAGGCTTCGCCCGCTTCATCAGCACGACCAAGCGCATCAAGATGTGTCGCGCGCATCAGCAATGCGGTAAAATCAACGGGTTGCAGCTTCAGCGCGCTGGCGAGGGCTGCCAATGCCGCTTTGCGGTCACCCGTCGCGCCCGCCATTGCCGACAGTTTTAGCCAAGCGCCGAAATTGTCCTGCTCGACGGCAACGAGTTCTATCAAAGTCGCCCACGCGCCAGCGAAATCCCGATTTGCCGCCAACTGATCGGCTTGTTGCTCTAAAGACGATAGCGTCATGGCTTGTCGCTAGTCGAACACCGCGCAAAAGAAAAGCGGCGGAGCCTGTTGGCCCCGCCGCATATTCTTTTCGCCTTAAGCGTTATGTCTTAAAAATCAGCGGTAAGGCTGACGTAGAGGTAACGGCCCAAGTGATCGTAGGTGCCTGGGAAAACGTTACCGTTACCAAAGCCACCAAGCGATGCTTGGCTAACCAAGGGTGGGTCGTTGTCGAGCAGGTTCTGGATACCAAGACGGAAAGTCATCGTATCCTTCAAAGGCGCGGTGAACAGAAGGTCGAAATAATTCTCGGCCTTCAATCGTTCGTCGATCTTTGGTGCCGCGCCAGGCGATGCCAAATCGGGGTCCGGGCTGATGGTATCAACATTCACCTTGCCGACATATCTCCAGCTTAGCTGAGCGCTAAAATCATCGGAGGTTGTGAAACGCGCACGCGCCGTTCCGCGCAGCTCTGGTTGCGGGTTACCACATGTTGTTCCGTAGAAACCAGCACAGTCATATTTAAAGCCGCCTGTAATTGGCTGAGCAACAAAGCTGTCGAGATAAGTGCCGACCATCGAAAGGTTCAAACGGTTTGCACCAATCGGAATGCGATAATCGAAATTCACGTCAACGCCGGTTGTCTTCAACGAACCGGTGTTCGTGGTACGATCATCGACAAAACCGCGCTCGTCGAGCCACAACGAACCAGCCGCAGGACCAGCAGATGCTGGAGCACGGTTGATTTTCGAGCAGAAGAACGGGTCACCAGTTGTAAGACACTGGCTTAGGGTAACCTGTGCTCCGATGGTGCCAACCGCATTCTTCACCTTGATGTTGAAGTAATCGACCGACAGCGACATATTGCTGATCGGGGTCAACACGAAACCGGCAGTCCACGAGTCGGATTTTTCAGGGCTAAGACCCAGATTGCCGCCAAAGAAGCCATTGTACTGCTGTGCCGTATTTGGTGCCAAGTTGCCGAACTGGGCTGCCGTAACACCGGTGCGAGCACAAGCCGCAGCAGTATTACCGTTTACCAATCCACCAACTGCTGTCCCTGCGCAAGGGTCAGTGCCTGAGAACAAGCCAACGGCCGAATTCGAGAACAACTCACCGATATTAGGTGAACGTACTGCGCGGTTGATTGAACCCCGTATCTTCAGAATATCAAATGGGTTCCAATTTGCGGCTATTTTATATGTATTCTCACTGTTCGAATCCGGGTTGCCTTCAACCTTGTACTTCGAGTTACGGAAACCGAGTTCGAGTGTAAGATCTTGGAAGAATGCAGTGTCCTGGACCAGCGGAATAACCATTTCGCCGAAGGCATCACGTACGGTGTACTGACCAGCGATTGGAAGAAGCGGACCACCCTGACCAGCGCCGTCGCCGTTGATGTATGACAAATCAGGTTGGGTTGCCAAAGCTTCCTTGCGCCACTCGCCACCGACAACAATTTGCACGGTTTCATCTGCAAAAGGACTTGAGAAGCCGAGGTCACCGACAACGGTACCCTGAACAATTGTTTCCTTCGTAGTGCCAGTCAAGACAAGCGGAATACCGATGTATCCCGCTGCGGCCTGAGTTACGCCACCACCATTAAACACGTTATATGGGACGCAATTTGGGTCGGTACCATCAACAACTGATTTACAAGTTGGGACGCCGCCGACGTTTACCACCTGCAATGCCTTATTGATGCGAGCACTCGATACGTCGTTACGATATACGTTGGCAACGTTGATCTTACCGAATTGAGCGGAAACATCATAGCTCCAGTTTTCGGAAATATCTCCCTTCATGCCTGTAACAACGCGGAACTGATTAAAACCGATATCGTTAAACCGCGGGCCACCTTCTACGTTGCGTTTGCCGACCAAAATAGTCGTGTTAACTGGCGTACCGAGTGCCGCACCGCATGCGCCGCGACCAATGACCAGGTTTTGCTGAAGGAACGGGTTGTCGCAGTTTACGGTACGAACGCCAAAGAATGCGCCCGAAGGAGCGATTTGGGCTTTCGTGCTGTAATCCATGAACATCGCATCAAGATAAGGCATGAACGATTCGTTGATCTCATACTGCGCCATCACACCTGCAGTGTAACGTTGCGATGGACGACGATAATAATTCAGCGGAGCAAAGTTGAATGCATCCCGAAGCGACACAAAAGGCACAACCGAGTTATTTCCGTTGATCGTATAGCTTCCGGCAGCAGGAAGACCGGCAAGTGCGGTATTCGCTGCTGAAAATCCGCCGATCCGCGTAAACGCCGGTGTACCCGAGCCACCACATGCAAAGTCATCGACAGTGCCGGTGTTCAGTCCGCTTGGATTCAAAGTACAGATGGAATAATCGTAACGGTCTTGGGTGACCGCGCTTTCACGGCGGTAACCGGCATAGGCAACGATGTTACCTTTGCCCTCGCCAAAGCCTGAGCCGATCGCCATTGTTATGTCATATGCGCCACCTTGGTTGCGTGTACCCTCTGGCGAGATGAAACGACGGTTTACGACGCGTTCAATTTCGTTGCTGTTATCATGGCTGTAGAGCGAATATTGACCGTCAAGACGAACACCTTCAAAAGTACGGTTCATCTTGAAGTTGACAACACCAGCAACGGCGTCCGCACCGTAGGTCGACGAAGCGCCACCGGTCAGGACTTCAACGCTCTGTATCAAAGCCGAAGGAATGAAGTTAAGATCGGCGGCTGCACCGCCACCGATACCGCCTGGCATCAGACGGCGGCCGTCGATCAGAACGAGAGTACGGCTGGTACCAAGTCCGCGAAGCGAAACCGTTGCAGTACCATCGGCACCGTTCGATACGCCCGAGTTCTGAGTGGCAACAACCTGTGGCAGGTTGTTGATAAGGTCTTCAACCTTGGTTGAACCTGTGCCCTTAAAATCTTCCGCAGTAACCACGGTCACCGGCGAAGCTGATTCCTGATTTGGACGCGCAATGCGTGAACCGGTAACCACGATGGCAGGAGCCGTTTCGGCTTCTTCCTCTGCAGCATCCTGTGCGAATGACGGCGTTGATATCAACGCGAGACCGAGTGCCAACGGCGCTGCGGCATATTTCAAATTGTTAATTCGTGTGTTTTTCACGGGTTTTTGCCCCTATAAAATCCGGCCGCTTTCAATCGTTGAAACGATATTGGCTAACCTGTTAAAATCCCCAGCACTGTCGCTTATCGTATGCAATCGAAGCATGACGTATAGCGTAGCCCCTCCGGGTTGAGGGTGCCTTGGCGTAATTGCGTCAGGCAATCAACGAAGTTGCGCGGTAAAGACAAGATTCTGTCGCCGCTGTCACATTTTGGCAACACTATAAATTAGCCTCGGTTTCCGGAGGGCGATAGGAATTCAAAACCGATAAAATTCATTCATGACAGCGACAGTCTTCGTCGCTAATAGAGCGCAGCCATTGTCCAGAGAGTCACTTTTCTCATGCTGTTTCGCTCAGATTTCTTAAGCCCATCTGCCCTATTTGCCGCCGTCGCGTTTGCCGCTTTGGCTTTACCGGTTAATGCCCAGCCGGTGGTACCAGCTGTTTCGGCACCTGCTGTACTTGAACCGGAGAACATCCTTCACCTCGACCTATCGACCGGCGGGCGTGTTAGTATCCAGCTTTACCCCGACAAAGCACCGGCGCATGTCGAGCGGATCAAGACGCTGGCCCGGCAAGGATTTTACAATAACCTGGTTTTTCACCGCGTGATCGAAGGCTTTATGGCGCAGACTGGTGATCCCACGGGCACTGGCACGGGCGATTCCGAACTGCCGGACCTTAAGGCCGAGTTTAATCCAACTCCACATTTGCGTGGCACGGTTTCAATGGCGCGGACAAACGATCCCGACAGTGCCAACAGTCAGTTTTTCATCTGCTTTCAGCCGCGCTTCAGTCTTGATAACAAATATACGGTGCTTGGTCGGGTGACCGCAGGGATGCTGTTTGTGGACAAAATCGAACGTGGAGAGCCGCCAGCATCGCCGAGCAGAATATTGCAGGCGTCTATTGCCGCGGATAATGTACCCCCGCCAGTTTCTGCGCCTCCGATAATGGCGCCAGAGCGCCCGACGATTTCGGTTGGCGATTTGAACACCAACTAATTCGGGTCGCTGCCGTTGCGCGTTGATCTATTTGATTTCGATCTGCCGTCTGAACGGATAGCACTTCGCCCCGTCGTCCCGCGCGACGCGGCGCGGATGTTGAGTGTCGACGGAGGTGGCGCGCTTTCCGACCGGCGCGTGGCGGATTTGCCTTCATTGCTTCGCTCTGGCGATTGTCTGGTTTTCAACGATACGCGGGTTATTCCTGCGCAGCTTGAAGGGCGGCGCGGGGACGCGAGCATTGGTGCCACATTACACAAGCGCATCGACCTTCGCCGCTGGCAAGCATTTATCCGCAACGCAAAACGGCTGAGGGTGGGCGAGACCGTCGATTTCGGCTCAGGCGTTACTGCGGTTGCCGAGACTCGTCATGACGATGGCAGCTTTACTCTGATGTTTGAAGGTGATGAGCCGGTCGAGGTTTTGCTCGAACGGGCTGGGACGATGCCGTTGCCGCCGTATATTGCCGGTAAGCGCGCGACTGATGCGCAGGACCGAAGCGATTACCAGACGATGTTTGCGCAGAAGGACGGCGCGGTTGCGGCGCCTACGGCTTCGTTGCATTTTACGCCCGAGCTAATGACGGCGGTGGAGGCGGCGGGCATCGAGACTGCGACACTGACGCTTCACGTCGGCGCTGGCACATTCCTACCGATGAAGGTTGAAGATACTACCGATCACAAAATGCACAGCGAGTGGGGGCACATTGATGCCGCGACCGCTGAGCGGCTTAACGCGGTACGAGCCGATGGCGGGCGACTAATCGCTGTCGGCACCACCTCGCTTCGCCTGATCGAAAGTGCTGCCGACGACGATGGAAAAATTCACCCGTTCGAGGGCGACACCGACATCTTCATCACGCCCGGCTACCGGTTCAAAGCAATCAGCGGGCTGATGACCAATTTCCATCTTCCCAAAAGCACGTTGTTCATGCTGGTCAGCGCTCTGATGGGGCGGGACGTGATGCAGGCAGCCTATGCCCATGCGGTCGCAACCAAGTATCGTTTTTACTCTTATGGGGACTCCAGCCTGTTGCTGCCATAAGCAAGGAAGGCTTCCAAATGGCTCTGCTTGACGCCACGGGCCGATGGAATTGAGTGGGCCAGCTTCGCAACGCGCTCCAACCATTTCGGCATTTTTGCATCAGCTTTGCCTTTGCGTACCGGCGCAAAAATCTCGAAGCGGGCAGGCTTAAACCCGCAGAAATCAAAAATTTGACCTTTCCAGCGATGGACAATAGCGTTGTGATATACGAAGCGCATGAACGGCGATGGCGTATCCATACTGACCAAAGCGTCGGCCGAACGACCGCCAAGCAACCGGTCCCACAGTTCCCCCTTCTCGCGGTACCGAAACGCGAAATGCGGTACTAGCAAGCGGTCGATGAAGCCTTTAAGCAGTGCTGGTTCGGCACCCCACCACATCGGAAAGGCAAAAACAACGTGATCGCAGGCGTCGCGCAACCGGGCTACCTCGACAAGCTCAGGTTCCCATACCTGCCGAACGGCATAACCTTTTTTCAAGATGGGGTTGAACGTAATATCTCGAATAGCAATGCGATCAATTTTGGCATCTGTCGGGCAATTTATCGCATAATGATCAATAAGATGCGCGGACAATCTGTCCGAATCCGGATGCCCGTCAATCAGCAATATCCGCACACTCAATGCCCTTTCAGTTCGTCACCAGTCAGCCGAACGATGTGAAGCACATTGGTCGAACCCGGTGTTCCGAATGGCACACCCGCCATGATTATTATCCGGCCGCCCGCCTGCCCCAGATGATAGCGAAGCGCCATCCGTTTGCCTTTTGCGACCATTTCTTCGAACGAGCCTATGTCCTTGGTGCGAACGGAAAATGCGCCCCAGAGCAGCCCAAGCCGCCGCGCAGTAGACTGGCTTGCAGTCAGCACGAGCAGCGGCACCGACGGGCGCTCACGCGAGATGCGGCGAGCGGTCGATCCAGACGATGTAAAACAGACAATCGCGCTGGTATCGATAGTGTCGACAATCCGCCCGCTGGCCTCGGCAAGCGCATCGGCGGTGGTGGCGTCCGCAGGTGTTTCGGTGAAGTGGATCCGCTTATAGAAATCAGGGTCGCTTTCAACCTGCTGCGCGATCCGGTCCATAATCGACACCGCCTCGATTGGCCACGCACCAGCGGCGGTTTCGGCTGAGAGCATCACCGCATCGGCACCGTCGTAAATCGCAGTCGCTACATCGGACACCTCCGCGCGAGTCGGCGACGGCGAGGTAATCATCGATTCGAGCATTTGGGTCGCAACCACAACCGGCTTACCCATCCGCCGGGCAGTGCTGACGATTTTCTTCTGAAGCGGTGGCACTTGCTCTGGCAGCATTTCTACACCCAGATCGCCGCGGGCGACCATCACGCCGTCGGCCAGTTCGAGGATTTCCTCAAGCCTTCCGATTGCCGCTGGCTTTTCGATCTTGGCAAGCAGCGCTGCTTTGTTGCCGATCAGCTTCTTGCCCTCGGCAACATCCTCCGGCCGTTGGACGAACGACATCGCAATCCAGTCGACGCCTTGTTCGAGCGCAAAGGCGAGGTCGGACCGATCCTTGTCGGTAAGCGCAGCAATCGGCAACACCACGTCGGGCACGTTCAGCCCTTTGCGATCCGATAGCATTCCGCCGACTTCGACATTTGTGCTGATATGATCAGCGCCGAGTTCGGTAACCCGAAGTACCAGCTTACCATCATCAAGCAACAGCCGGGCGCCTACTTCGAGCGCGGCAAATATTTCGGGATGCGGCAGGTAAACGCGGGAGGCATCGCCCGCCGTCTTGTCATTATCGAGACGAAAAGCTGCGCCAGTTTTCAGCTCGACCTTGCCACCGCCGAATTTTCCAACCCGCAGCTTCGGTCCTTGCAAATCGACCAATATCGTCGTCGGCCGGTTATAGGCCTTTTCGAGCGAGCGGATGTTGGCGATCAGCTGAACCTTATCCGCCTGTTCGCCGTGGCTCATGTTGACTCGGAACGCGTCGGCCCCTGCGCGAAACAGTTTTTCAATCATCTCGGGCGTATCGCTGGCTGGGCCTAAGGTGGCGAGAATACGGACCTTGCGCATGCGCGGCTTGTGATATTGCATTGAAAAGGCTCCGCTGGCTGGATTTTGTCGCTTGCCCTCCCCATAACGAGGCGGACCGGTAACCGAAAGGGCGCATAGCTATGCATAATGACAAACAGTTTTCCGACGCGGCAGCCGCTGCCGCATTCCGCCGCCTGATCGCGCATTTGCAGCACCGGCACGACGCCGAGAACATCGAACTGATGGGGCTGGCCGGATTTTGCCGGAATTGCCTCGCCGACTGGGTGATGGAGGCGGACGGAGCGATGACCAAAGACGAAGCGCGCGAATTGATCCACGGAATGTCCGCAGCGGAATGGAAGGCGAAGTATCAGAACGAAGCAACGCCCGAACAGTTGCAACGCATGAAGGAAAGCGTGGCGAAGAATGTCGGCTGACACTGAACGGCGGTGCTAACAAACTTTTGTAAAAAAGGCGCAATGGCACAAAGACGCGAAGAGGATTTAGCGTCGCACGATTTCTTTGTGCCTTTGCGCCTTGCTCGCCCGCAGGGTGAGCGCCTCCACTTACTTAATTCATAAGACGAATGGTTTATCTTTTAAGCTCTGTCCACTAAGCGACTGCCATTCTGATTCGGGGCCGGGTGCCCCACCACATAACAGGAGAATATCATGGCCGAAGGCAATGTCGCCGCCGATCAACTGCGCCTTTTCATCGAGCGTATCGAGCGGCTTGAGGAAGAGAAAAAGGGTATCGCAGACGACATCCGCGACGTTTACAGCGAAGCCAAGAGCCAGGGCTATGACGCAAAAATCATGCGCCAGATTGTCCGCCTGCGCAAAATGACTAACGACGACCGCGCGGAAATGGACGCGATCCTCGATACC
>JANPAM010000179.1:0-2073 GCA_031429915.1 Sphingomonadales bacterium
GGATAGCGGTTCCAGAACCACGTTCCGCCAACGCCACTGCCCGCCTCGAAAACACGGGCCGACAAGCCAATCTCGCGCAGTTTGTGGAGCATGTACAGTCCGGCAAAGCCAGCGCCGACGACTATAGCATCATAATCGGCCTGTAACTTCGAAGGCGCAATAAGGGACATTAGCGGCTGGCTCTCCTATCTTCAGGTATCGCACGTCGGCAAAGATCTTGACACTAACTTACGCTCGACAACATTAGAATCAACACCTATGTTGAACTTTTAGAATACCGGATAGATATTTGCAATACTAATGAGTATGATTGCGACGATATGGACGAATTTTCTGGAAAAACTGTATTAGTCACCGGAGCCGGAGCCGGAATTGGCCGCGCGATCGCCTTGCGATTAGCAAAGGGCGGAGCCGATGTTGGCGTGTTCGACCGGAATGCCAGCGGCGCGCAAGAGGTGGCTGATGCTGTGCGCGGCCTCGGACGACAGGCCGTTGTTACAATCGGCGATGTTTCAAACCGCGATGAAGCAAGAGCAGCCGTTTTCGCAGTGGCCGCCGAACTCGGTGCGATTGACATTTTGGTCAATAATGCCGGAATATTGCGCACTGCAAAGTTTCTAGACGTCAGCGAAAGTGAATGGCGCTCGACGTTTGCGATAAACCTCGATGGTCTGTTTCATTTCAGTCAGGCCGTGCTGCCTGCAATGGTCGAACGCCGCAAAGGCTGCATCATCAATATGTCGTCGTGGACGGGGAAGAAAGGGGTGCCCAATCATGCGGCTTATGGCGCAACCAAGGCGGCGATCATCAACCTGACCCAAAGCCTTGCGGGTGAGTTCGGGGAATTGGGTGTCCGTATCAACGCGGTATGCCCGGGCATCATAATCGACACCAACATGCGTGCCGAAGCCGAGGAAATGAACCGCGCGCAAAACCTGCCCGATGTTGCCACGCGGGTGCAAGCGATACCGCTGCGCCGTGCCGGCTATCCCTCTGAAATTGCTGAACTCGTCGCTTTCCTGGCCTCCGACCGTGCGGCGTACATGACGGGTCAGGCCATCAACGTCACCGGTGGCCACTGGATGAACTGAGGAATACGCCAATGATATTGATCAGCGCTAGCCCAAGTCCCTTTGCTCGTAAGGTGCGCATCGCGATGATCGAGAAAGGTATCGCCTTCACGCTTCAGAATGAAGTTCCGTGGCATGCCAACACGCAAACGCCACGCTATAATCCGCTAGAGCAACTGCCAATCCTGATCCCCGATGACGGCGATCCGGTGTTTGAATCGACCTATCTGATGGACTGGCTCGAACATAGATATCCCGAGCCATCCATGCTCCCCGCCGACCCAGCGCTCGCGATGGAGGCCAAGCTGGTCCATACGATTGCCGAAGGTGTAGCGGACGCGACAGTCCTGCTTTTCTGGGAAATGCAGCGCGAACAAATCAGCACCGAATGGGCTAAGCGCCAGCTCCGCAAGGTCACAGGCGGCCTCACTGACCTCAACCGCCGCGTCGGCGACCGGGAATTTGTGGTGGGCAACCGGTTCGGTCTGGCCGATATAGCGGTGATCGCGCTTTTAGGAATGCAGGATACGGTGATCGAGACCGGCATGATCGCGGCCTGGAAAAACTTCGCGTCCGACATGGATGCCTGGAATGTGCTCTATCCAAATTTGAAGCGCTTCGAGGCGCACCACCGCGATCGGCCATCTGTTAAGCAAACCGCGCCAATAATGTTTGATCTGGCGGAGAAAATTGTTTGAGGGAGTTTATCCCTCAAATATCGCCACAGCCCTCGTCCACCCTGCTGACGCCGCCCGTATCTTCATTGGAAAGCAAGCGATGGTAAAGCCGGTGGGAGGGAGAACCTCTAGATTGTGGAGCTTTTCGAGGTGGCAATAGCCAATATCGCGCCCGGCCTTATGGCCTTCCCAGATCAGCCCCGCATTACCCGTGGCCTCATAGGCTTCACGCGTATGCACAAAGGGCGCGTCCCAGCTCCAACCGTCGGTGCCGGTCAATCGGACGCCGCGTTCGAGGAGGTACATAGTCGCCTCATAGCCCATGC
>JANPAM010000180.1:0-2726 GCA_031429915.1 Sphingomonadales bacterium
AGGAATGCTCGCGAGCAAAATGCTCACACCGACACCGACGAGGCTGGTCAGCAGAAATGCAACGGCTACGACTGCAAGGACTATTGCGATTGTACCTGATAGCAGACCCATCAGATAGGTAATGCCGATTATCAAAACGACGATGAGGCGAAACGCCCGGTCAAGATTTCCCATGTTTTTTGTCATGTTATTATCCCCTCACCTCGGTTAAACAGCAATGAAGCGGTGTGCCGCCATCCCAACCAGCATCGCGACCACAAAGGGCAACACTGCAAGCGGTGCAATCGCGATATCGGCAAGCGCAGGACCCGGGCATAAGCCCGCAATCCCCCAACCCATTCCGAACAGGATCGCACCGATTGCCAGCGGGCGATCAAGCTTGGTGGTGTCCGGCAGTTCAAACGACGACGCGGCGAGCGGCGACGACAGCCGTGATTTGATCATCCATGCAAATGCCATTGGCACAATTGCCCCGCCCATGACAAATGCAAGCGTCGGGTCCCATTTGCCAAACAGGTCGAGAAAGGCTTGAACCCGTGCAGGATCGGACATGCCAGAAAAAGCAAGTCCGGCTCCGAAAAACAGGCCAGAGGTGAGTGCGATCAGCATCCGGTTCATAGCCAACCTCCGGCGCGCAGCACGCCAACGGTTACAAATCCGCTCGCCATAAACATACCGGTGGCAACCATCGATCGCAGCGAAAGCCGGGACAGCCCGCATACGCCGTGGCCGCTGGTGCACCCCGAACCGAGCCGCGTACCAAAGCCGACCAGCAACCCGCCGATTATTAGTGGCCAGATGGAATTTGGAAAACTGGTTTCCACGCCGCCTGTCAAACGCGCGATCAGTAACGCCCCAAGCGGTAACCCAATCACAAAGGCAATAGCGATGCCACGCGGTGCGCCTATATCGGAAATGCCGGTTGCCCGTGCGGCCATACCACTCACACCGGCAATTCGGCCGAGCCCGAGAAGCATGATCGCCGCCGCAAGTCCGATTAGTAAACCCCCCGCAAAGCCCTCAATAGGCATCGCATTTGGGAAACCGGGCAGTATCACAGCGCATTCAACGGTATTTTGAGATAGCGAGTCCCATTGGATTCAGGCTCGGGTAAATGGCCCGCGCGAATATTAACCTGAATGGATGGCAGGATGAGCTTTGGCATCGAAAGGGTCGCATCACGCGCATCGCGCATCGCGACAAAATCATCTTCGCTAACACCTTCGTGGACATGGACATTTCCGACGCGCTGAGCGCCAACTGTTGTCTCCCAAGCGAAATTGTCTCGACCTACAGCTTTATAGTCGTGGCAGTGAAAAAGCCTTGTCTGGTCAGGCAATTCCATCAAGCGCCGGATCGAGCGGAACAGCATGCGCGAGTCACCACCGGGGAAGTCGGCGCGCGCGGTTCCATAATCAGGCATGAATAAGGTGTCGCCGGTAAACACAGCATCGCCGATGACATAGGCGAGGTCAGCTGGAGTGTGTCCAGGAACATGAAGCACTGTCGCCTTAACCGCACCAATTTCAAACTGATCGCCATCTTCGAACAGGTGGTCGAATTCGGAGCCGTCTCGTGCAAAGTCTGTGCCTTCGTTGAATACTTTTCCGAACACGTTTTGAACGTGAATGATTTCACGACCGATAGCGATTTTCCCACCGAGTTTCGTCTTTAGATATGGTGCGGCGGAAAGGTGATCGGCGTGTGCATGGGTTTCTAGCAGCCAATCGATGGCGAGCTGGTTCTGTTCGGCATAAGCGATTATTGCATCTGCCGAAGAGACGGACGTGCTGCCCGAAGCGAAATCAAAGTCCAGCACGCTGTCAATGATCGCAGCGCGACGGGTCTCGGGATCATGGACGACATAGCTCACAGTATTGGTCGGTTCGTCGAAGAAAGATTTGATAATCGGCCCATTCTGCTGTGCAGCGACGATCTGCACGCTGGCGTTGGAAATGGCTGAGTCCGTCATGGAAAACTCCAATAAATTCATATTTACATAATATATGTAATTTAATATAATTATCGAGTCAAGGGTGTTGCCCGCTGACATGAGATGTGAAAGGGCGGTCGTCATGACTGATGATAAAATACTCCAGAAAAGCCGCATGCTTCGAATCGGCGACATGGCGCCAGACTTTAGCGCCCGCACGACAATGGGGGATTTTACCCTGAGCCAAAATCGAGGGAAATGGTTGGTTTTCTTTTCGCATCCTGCCGACTTCACGCCGGTTTGCACCACTGAATTTATTGGCTTGGCTAGGGCGACCGACAAATTTTCTGAGCTTGAGTGTGGCTTGGTTGGGTTGTCAGTTGATAGCTTGTTCGCACATCTTGCATGGATGCGCGCCATCCAAGGGGCATTCGGCGTTGTTATCAACATTCCTGTAATTGAAGACCCTGGCATGGTTGTGGGTCGGGCATATGGAATGATTGACGAGACGTCACAGGACAGTGCCGCGATACGCAGCACATACTTCATCGACCCTGAGGGCGTGATCCGGGCAATCACCACCTATCCGCACAATGTAGGGCGATCGGTTGATGAAATTCTGCGAATGGTCGCGGCTTTACAGCGCGCTGACGGCGACCAAGTGTTGACGCCGGAGGGCTGGCAGCCAGGCGACGATGTTTTGGTGCCGCCTGCCGTTGTTGCCGGTAGCCTTGCGGATAAGGTCGGCACTGACGCAGATTGGTTCTGCAAACGGGTGGCGGACGCATGAGTG
>JANPAM010000181.1:0-6215 GCA_031429915.1 Sphingomonadales bacterium
CGCCGACACCGATAGCTCCCCACAGCCCTTTCATTTCGCCTCCGCGCTGACCGTGGATGAGGGCATGATGCGCCCAGGTTACGGTCGTACCCGAACACAACAGGATGAGCGTATTGAGCAAAGGCAGCTTCATCGCGTCGAGTACTTCGAGACCCTTGGGCGGCCATTGCATCAACGCAGCTGCGCCATCTTGCCCTATAAGGTTGGTAATCGTGAAAGCATGCGTTTCAGCGTCCTTTACTATTTCCAGCGGCACAGGAAACAGCGAATAATCGAACCAGGCCCAGAACCAGCCAACAAAAAACATCACTTCGGATGCGATAAACAGGATCATCCCGTAGCGCAGATGGAGTTGCACCACCGGCGTATGATCGCCAGCATGCGCTTCATTGATGACGTCGGCCCACCACGTGTAGAAGGTATAGATAACGCCAGCGATTCCGAGACCGAAAATCAGACCACCATATCCGCCAAAAAATTCTGGCTGGAACATCATTACCATGCCGAAAAACATGGCGAGCGCCGACAGCGATCCCACCAGAGGCGTAATGCTCGGCGGCAGTATGTGATAATCGTGGTTCTTGGCGCCGGACATGGTCTATTCCCTGTGACTGATATGTCGTTTGATTGAGTCCTTAGCTGCCCTTATCCTGCTGGTCCACAGGGTAAAACGTATAGCTAAGCGTGATTTCTTCGATGTCTTTGGTTTCGGGATCGGTTATGATTTTAGGATCAACATAATAGAGTACCGGCATCCGAACCTGCTCACCCGGTTTCAGCGTTTGCTCAGTGAAGCAGAAACACTGGATCTTATTGAAATATTTGCCCGCCAAGGCCGGTGTTACATTGAACGTAGCTGTTCCTGTCACCGGTTGGTCGGACAGGTTTTTGGCGATGAAAATCGACATATCCTTGGCGCCTATGCTGACCGTGTCGGTTGGACGTTCGGGCTTGAATTCCCACGGCAGATCGCTTCGGTGATTGGCATCGAAGCGAACGACAATCGACTTGTTTGTGGCGATCACCGTCGCTGCAACCGCCTCATCGACTCGCATTGTAGTGCCGCCGAAGCCGGTAACCTCGCAGAATATCCGGTACAGCGGAACAGCGGCGAAACCGACTCCGACCATCGAAACGGCAACCGCTCCAGCCATCATGGCAACACGAACGTTAGCACTGACAGCCATCACCAAAAACCAATCTTCGCCACAGTGATTCCAAAAAATAACACGCACATGCCGACGAGCAATACCGCCAGAATCTTTGAGCGCGCCGCCTGGCGATCGCGAATCATCCGCGTTTGCTCGGGCGTGTACGGCTGCTCGTCGGGCGTCGTCATATCATCAACATCCGGTCGCCCGCGAAAATTGCAAACAACAAAAACAGATACAGGATCGAATAAGAGAACAAGCGCTTTTCGGACTTCATATCGACAGCATCAGTCGCCTCGTTGCGCCACACTGCAAAGGCCAACACCAGAAAGACTGCGTTCAGCAAAACCGCAGCAGCACCGTAAACCCAGCTGCTCATGCCCAGCGCATATGGCGCAATGGCTGCAGCCGCCATCGGAAAACTATACGCAAAAATCTGGTTCCGCGTCACCTTGCGGCCCGACACCACCGGCAGCATCGGTACGCCAGCAGCCGCATAATCGGCCTTCATAAACAGCGCGAGCGCCCAGAAATGCGGCGGGGTCCATAGAAAGATGATCGCAAACAGGATCACCGGCAGCATCGTCACGTCCCCCGTGATTGCGGCCCATCCAATGACAGGTGGAAACGCACCGGCAGCCCCCCCGATAACGATATTTTGTGGGGTGAAGCGCTTGAGCCAGATCGTGTAAACGACAGCATAAAAGAAGATCGAGAAGGCAAGCAGTCCGGCAGACAGCCAGTTGACCGCCATCCCCATCGTCACCAGCGAAAAACCGGAAAGACCTATGCCGAAATGCAAAGCTGCTTGACGGTCCATCCGTCCGGCAGGCAATGGCCGCTCCGCAGTACGGGCCATTTTGGCGTCGATATCAAATTCATACCATTGGTTGAGTGCGCCCGACGCACCGGCGCCAACGGCTATACACAGGATCGCAGTAAAGCCGATGACCGGATGAATATTGCCCGGCGCCGCCAGCAGACCGCAAAGCGCGGTGAACACGACAAGGCTCATCACCCGGGGCTTGGTCAAAGCCCAGAAATCACGCCAATCGGCGGGCAGGATGATATCGCGTGCTATCGTCGTCATATTCGTTTGTCCTTCCCTTCCGTCCTTCGACAAGCTCAGGACAAGAGGGGGATTACCGGTTACTTGATAACTGGCAGCGTTTCGAACTGGTGGAACGGGGGCGGGCTCGACAATGTCCATTCGAGAGTCGTCGCACCCTCACCCCAATAGCTGTCTTCCGCTTTGCGTCCGGCAATCAATGACCAGATCACGTTGACGAAGAATATCAGCACGCCAACGCCCATGATGACATAGCCCCACGATGCGACTTGGTTCCAGTAAGCAAATGCCTCGGGATAATCGGGATAGCGACGTGGCATTCCGGAATTTCCAAGGAAGTGCATCGGGAAGAACAAGACGTTCACGCCAATGAAGAAGAACCAGAAATGCAGATGGCCGAGCGCTTCGCTTAGATGGCGTCCAGACATTTTGCCGAACCAGTAATAGAACCCGGCAAAGAGCGAGAACACCGCGCCGAGCGAAAGCACGTAATGGAAGTGGGCAACCACATAATATGTATCGTGCAGGTTATCATCGAGGCCACCGTTGGCAAGAACCACGCCAGTCACGCCGCCGACGGTGAACATGAAGATGAAGCCCATCGCCCAGACCATCGGTGTTTTGAAGCTCACCGATCCACCCCACATTGTTGCAATCCAGCTGAAAATCTTAATGCCCGTTGGCACCGCGATTACCATCGTGGCTGCGGTAAAGTACATCTTCATATCGACGCTCATGCCGGTCGTGAACATGTGGTGCGCCCAGACGACGAAGCCGACGACACCGATCGCGACCATCGCATAAGCCATGCCGAGATAGCCGAAGACCGGCTTGCGGCTGAATGTCGCAACGATCTGGCTGACAATGCCGAAACCGGGGAGAATCATGATGTACACTTCCGGGTGACCGAAGAACCAGAACAGATGCTGATAAAGCACCGGATCGCCGCCAGCCGCTGCATCGAAGAACGCGCCGCCAAAGTTACGGTCGACCAGAAGCATGGTGATTGCGGCTGCCAGCACTGGAAGTGCCAACAACAGCAGGAATGCCGTCACCAACACCGACCAGACGAACAACGGCATCTTGTGGATAGTCATTCCCGGTGCGCGCATGTTGAAGATCGTTGTGATGAAGTTGATCGCGCCCAAAATCGACGCCGCACCCGCGAGATGAAGTGAGAATATCGCCATATCGACCGCAGGTCCGACCGAGCCCGATGTCGAGAGCGGAGCATAGACTGTCCAGCCCGTGCCAGCGCCAAGCCCCGTACCACCCGGCACGAAGCTAGAACCCAAAAGCATGATGAAGGCAACAACGGTCAGCCAGAACGAGATATTGTTCATCCGCGGAAACGCCATATCGGGCGCGCCGATCATCAAAGGCACGAACCAGTTCCCAAAACCGCCGATCAGCGCTGGCATGACCATGAAGAACACCATGATAAGACCGTGCGCGGTGATCAGCACATTCCACATATGATAGGCTTCGTCGAGTGAGGCTTCCTTGCCCGCCATCATCGATGCCCAACCTTGCAAATACTGCACACCGGGCGCTGCAAGCTCGAGCCGCATCAGCCCCGAAATCGAACCGCCGATGATCCCTGCGCAAATCGCAAAAATCAAATAGAGCGTGCCGATGTCTTTGTGGTTGGTCGACATAAACCAACGAGCGAAAAATGCTGGCTTATGATCTGCATGATCATCAGCGCCATGAAAATCGGCGGGGTTTGCAGCTATGGTCGTCATGACTGTATGCCTCTATTGCTTGGTTGGCACTGCGGCGGGCGCAGTATTGTCGGTGTTGGTAGCGGTTCCAGCGGCAGCCGTTGGCTCAGCGACGGATTCACCTTTAGGCGCAATCGCTGGCGGCAACGGTTTGTTAGCGCCGGGCATTGCACCACCTTGCGCTTTTACCCATGCGGCGAATTGAGCCGGCGGCAGTGCTTCGACCGCAATAGGCATGAAACCGTGGCGCGCACCGCATAGCTCAGAACACTGACCGAAATAAACGCCGGGCTTGGTAATGGTGAGCGACTTTTCGTTCAGCCGCCCGGGAACTGCATCGAGCTTGAACCACAAGGACGGCACCGCGAAGGCATGGATCACATCGGATGCTGTCGTCTGGATACGAAGCGGAACGCCAGCCGGGACAACCATGCGGTTATCGACCGCGAGTTGCGCTGGCCCGTCGTTGTCAGTCCGAAACCGCTCACCCTTCGCCGCGTCGCCCTCGTCCTTGAGCATGTTGGATACGACTTCAAACCCGCCATGATCGGGATAAGTATAGCCCCAATACCACTGATAGCCGGTCACTTTGATCGTTACCGCTTCTTTGCCCGCTGGCTTGAATTGCTTGGCCAGCAAATCGAGCGACGGATAGGCAATGCCGAGCAGAATTAGAACCGGGACCAAAGTCCACACAACCTCGATAAAGGTATTGTGAGTGGTTTTCGAGGGAACGGGGTTAGCCGCCTTACGGAACCGGATGATGATGAAAAACAACAAGCCAAGCACGAAGAGCGATATCAGGGTGATGATCGGCAACAAAATGCTGTTGTTGATCCATTTGGCATATTGGCCGTTTTCGCTGAATTGTTCCTGGAAATCTATTTCTTTTGGCTTTGGCATCCCAACGCTATTTTCGTAATCGGGACGCATCGGCGTGTAACCGGGCAATGATCCGTCCATCGATTTCGGCGCGGTCGGTGCTGCATCGGCAGTTGCCGCTACAGCCGCTGCGGGTGTGCTGGCAACAGGCGCAGCAACCTCTTTGGTCACTGTGGCTGGCACGGGATTCGCGGTTTGAGCCGACGCCAGTGACGGCATCGAAATCAACGCCAGAAAAACCAGGAAACTCTTCAACATATTCATCAACTTGGCCCCGTGTCTTTGGTGCGGCGCGTGAAAACTGCGCTAGACCGTTCGAAATCATGTTCGACAGGTCTTGCGCGGCTTATAGTGACGCTTACCGCAAGCCTCAAGCAGTTGCCCATAGATTTTATGGATTTATTCGCAAGCATTTTCCACCTATCGCAGCTTGCAAGTGATCACATGCTGGTTGCAAAAAACATAAGGACGTTGTTTCTCCCATGACCGAAGACGAAATCCTGTCCGAATTCCGCGCGGCAGACGCCTTGATCGAAGGCCATTTCCTGCTCTCGTCAGGACGACATAGTGCGCATTATTTACAATGCGCCCGGTTGTTGATGAACCCCGAACGCGCGGGTCGAATTGCAGTCGCCATCGCGCAAAAAATCCCGCGAGAAATCCGTAGCGAAATACAGGTGGTGATATCACCCGCTATGGGTGGGCTTATTATCGGCCATGAAATGGGCCGGGCATTGGGCGTGGATGCTATGTTCGTCGAGCGGCCCGATGGGGTGTTTAGCCTTCGTCGCGGCTTTTCGCTGGCCGAGGGAACCAAAGTTCTGATGATGGAGGATGTCGTGACTACGGGGCTTTCTTCACGCGAAGCGATCAAGGCCATCGAAGAAGCTGGCGGCGTCGTGATCGCGGCAGGCGCTGTGGTTGACCGTTCCGCCGGTACAGCTGAGCTAGGCGTTCCGTTCTTCCCGCTGATCCAGCTAAACTTCCCGACTTACGCGGCCGATGAATTGCCAGTATCGCTTGCTACGACCGAGCCGGTCAAGCCCGGGAGCCGGAAGGAATGAGCACGCCCCTTCGCCTCGGCGTCAATATCGACCATGTCGCGACCATCCGCAATGCGCGCGGCGGCGAGCATCCTGATCCAATGCGTGCGGTGCGCGTTGTGGAGGCAGCGGGCGGCGACGGCATAACCGTGCATCTGCGCGAAGACCGCCGCCATATCAGAGACACAGATCTCGATGCGATCATGCGCGAGATACGCCTGCCAGTTAACCTCGAGATGGCCGCGACCGACGAGATGGTAGAAATTGCGCTCCGCCACAAACCACATGCGGCGTGTATCGTGCCAGAACGGCGCGAGGAACGGACAACCGAGGGTGGACTTGATGC
>JANPAM010000182.1:0-2079 GCA_031429915.1 Sphingomonadales bacterium
AGAATACCTCGATCACATCCTTGAGGAGGAGACGGAGCAGTTCGTCGAGGCCGAAAAGACGCTCAGCCAGAAAGATCAACTTTACATGCGGAAGGTGTTTAGCCGCCGCAAGAAGGCCGAAAAAGCAAGCGCAAAGATAGAGAAGAAAATCAGACATACGCCGGTCGGATGACCGTTCCATGCCCGCCAGTGTGTCGCCACCCGTTAAGGTTTTCTGTGTGGCAGTAAAAATTGAAGTCTAAAAATTATTGGATCGACGGCTACGCGGCAATTGAGAACGAATGGCTCCGATTTCACTAACAACGCCGCCATCTAATTGGATAATCGGGGCGTCACGCAATCGACCATTCGTTCAGTTCAAATTTTCGCGCTGCTTGCGACTGTTTACGTGGTCCAATCAAGTTGCGCCGATGTCTTGAACGTTTTCGAAAGTGCCATTTGTTTCGAAGCATTTCCCTCTGATAGGCCTTCTGATCATTAGATGGGCAAGCAGCGGATAATCGTGCCTAATCAATGTAATGACTGCGGCATTCATGTGGCGCTCATTGCACTTGTCGGAAGAAAGGGATCAGGAGTGGGGAGAACGGAAATGAGAAAGTTTTTGATGGTCGGTCTAGCGATGCAACTTGCTGGTTGTACACCGGCAACAATGGAGGGTTTCAACGAGATCGCGGCACAGGAAGCGTCGAGCGGATCGACACCAGCGCAGTACCTGCCTGGATGAATGGCAGTTTTCGCGTTGGAGATAGCACGGGCGCTGTGCGCCGTATCGCCTCAAGTGACGCGATAGGTTGGGGACCGGATGGCATCGGCTCCGATTTCGATTTGGTCAAGGATGGTTATGCCGCGCGCTTTGGACGAATGGCCTTCGAAATTTCGCGCACTGATCTGGGCGGCATGGCCGAAGCGCGTTGCACTTACTCACGCGAAGAAGAGCGGGTAACAATTGATCGTGTGACGCTCGCAAGGCCCCTCGAGCCGCTGCGCGTAATGTGTCGGTACCGTATCGATGGACGCGATGCGGGTATGCTCAGCCTGGTGGCTGATACCGACACGCGCGCTAGCTACGCCGATGGCCGTAAAGGCATGATAACCATTCTAGGGACAAATCTTGCTCTGCAAACGCGGCATGGTCTTGCCGAAACTGACGTGAATATTTCCGAGCCTTCGGGCTATGTCATGATCGACAGGGATGGCCAAACCGTCGGCGCACTAGAATTGACAGGCGGAGGGTCGCGGCGAGCCGTTCTGCCGATCAACGCAGCGCAGCGTAAAACTGCCCTACTTGCTGCGATTACCCTTGCCTTGTTCTGGGATCCGGGTGACGTCGGCTGACGCTAACATTTCGGTCATTATGCAGGGCACTCTGAGCATTGAAAAAATGCTATTGGTTCATGCGCTCATACAGCCATTATTCCCGATTGTTTTAAGTGGACGAACGCCGCGGGTCGGCAGAAAGACGACAGCCGCAACTGATGCTTTTCTTTATGCGCCTGAAGGTGCCCCGCGGTCTTGGTCGGTCGGCAGGGGCAGTGGCGTTGCGCCACAGATGGTGCGCAAGGCGGACTTCAGCCCTTCATCTATCGTCGGGTGATAGAAAGGCATTCCCAGAAGCTGCGTTGCCGTGTTTCCGTTTTGGACCGCCCACGCAACGATATGCGCTAAATGCTTGCTGGCTGGCGCGAACAGGTCAGCTCCAATCAGACGGCCATCGGGCGCAGCAGCATAGAGTGTGAGAACGCCCTGGTTTACACCTTCCACGCGCGCGCGTCCCTGATCGGTGAATTCCGCAGTGCCGGTTATAACCCCCGTCATCCTCGGTTTGTCCAATCCGGGCAACCGGAGGGCTGGTAAAGGTTATGCTGAACGCGGTGAAACGATCAGCCTTGATCGAGGCAAGAAAGGCCACGGCATTGCGGCCGGCAATAGCACCGTCGTGCGAAGCTTAATGAAGGAGCGGCGAGTCGGTCCGGCATCGCCTGCAAGAATGATTGGACTATCTCCGCATTGCATGGTTTCACGATCATGCTCGGGAACACCGTTATCATCCAGCGTAAGACCGGTTGCGGCCAAGTTCAG
>JANPAM010000183.1:0-2845 GCA_031429915.1 Sphingomonadales bacterium
AATGGCGCACGGGCTGGAAATCAAGCGCGCGCGATATTCGCCCGCCATGCATTTGCAGCAGACGCAATTTTTTCATCTCAACCATATCGCCAAATTTGCACCGACGACAGTCGTCCTTTGCAAACAGGCATCAACAACAGAGCCAGCGGCCTCCGGCTAACAACTGGGCCAGCCGCTCGCTGGAGTAATATTAATGACCACGCGTATGTTAATCGACGCGCGGCACCGGGAGGAAACCCGGGTCGCAGTCGTCAAAGGAACCCAGATAGAGGAGCTTGATTTCGAATCTGCCGAGCACAAGCAGCTCAAAGGCAATATTTATCTGGCCAAAGTAACAAGAGTTGAACCGTCGCTTCAAGCGGCGTTTATCGATTATGGTGGCAATCGCCACGGCTTCTTGGCCTTTGCCGAAATCCACCCCGATTATTATCAGATCCCGCGCGAAGACCGCGAACGATTGCTGGCCGACGAAGCCGAGGCGGCTGCCGAAGAAGCCGCTCTGCGCGAGCAGGAAGAAGAGGATGGTTACGAGCCGACCGATCCCATCGGCGGGTCCGAAGACCTTGACGACGACGATACCGATGTTATCGAAGTCGAAAGCGACGACAGCGTCGATACTATCGACATCACTGAAGGCGAAGAGCCTGACTTCGACGCCGGTAGTGGCGAAGAAGGCGAAAGCAATGGTTCTGACGAACAGGCTAGCAACGGCGAAACTGATGGGGGCGACCGCAATAACCGTCGTCGTCGCGGTCGCGGCCGTGGCGGACGCGAAAACCCGGTAGCAAAGGCAAGCGACGAAGTCCGCGCCAAGCGCATGAACCTGCGCCGCCGCTACAAAATCCAGGACGTCATCCACCGCCGTCAGGTGTTATTGGTTCAGGTCGTCAAAGAAGAGCGCGGCAACAAGGGCGCGGCGCTTACCACCTATTTGAGCCTTGCGGGTCGGTATTGCGTATTGATGCCTAATACATCGCATGGCGGTGGCATCAGCCGCAAAATCCACAGTGTCGCCGACCGTAAACGGTTGAAGTCGATTATGGCCGATCTGACGCTGCCCGCGACAATGGGCTGCATCATTCGCACCGCTGGCCTCGCCCGCACCAAACCCGAAATCAAACGCGACTTCGATTATCTGGCGCGGCTTTGGGATGGCATCCGCGAAAACACCCTAAAGGGTGCGGCACCGATGCTGATCCATACCGACAGCGATCTTATCAAACGAGCGATCCGCGATATCTATAACAAGGATATCGACGAGGTCTTTGTCGAGGGTGACGAGGGTTACAGAGCGGCCAAGGAATTCATGAAGCTGCTGATGCCAAGCCACGCCAAGAAGGTTCAGCATTACGCCGACCCGGTGCCGTTGTTCCAGCGTTACCATGTCGAAGACCAATTGAACGCGATGTATCAGCCGATCGTCCAGCTAAAATCGGGTGGCTATATTGTCATCAACCCGACCGAAGCGCTTGTTTCGATCGACATCAACTCGGGCCGCTCGACCAAAGAACACGGCATCGAGCAGACCGCGCTTTCGACGAACCTTGAAGCCGCACGAGAGATTGCCCGCCAATTGCGCCTGCGCGATATGGCCGGGCTGGTCGTTATCGACTTTATCGACATGGAAAACCACGGCAACGCCCGCAAGGTCGAGCGTGCGATGAAGGAAGCGTTGAAGCACGACCGCGCTCGAATTCAGGTCGGTCGCATTTCGAGCTTCGGCTTGATGGAAATGAGCCGCCAGCGTTTGCGCACCGGCGTTCTCGAAGCATCAACCCGCGAATGCCCGCACTGCGAAGGCACTGGCCTTGTTCGCACGGCGTCATCGTCGGCGCTGTCGGCGCTTCGTTTGATCGAGGAAGAATCGGCTCGCGGCAACGGCAACCAGATTGTGTTGCAAGCCAGTCAGGAAGCGACGATCTATTGCCTTAACAACAAGCGTGCCGAATTGGCGGCGATTGAAGACCGTTACCATGTCCGCGTCCTGATTGTTCCCAACGGCGAAGTTGAGGGTGCGAAGCTTGCGGTGTCGAGTTCAGGCCCGCGTCCGGAAGCGCCGACTATGCTTGCGCCCGTTATCGACCTTGATGATGACATCGACGACATCGAAGACGAATTCGATGACATCGAAGAAGTCGAAGAGGAAGAAGAACGTCAACCACATCGCGAGCGTGAAGCACGTCCTGAGGGCGAAGCTGGCGAAGGCGGCGAAGGCCGTCGTCGCAAGCGCCGTCGTGGACGCCGTGGCGGCAAGGGCCGTGAACGCGAAGGCGCTCCGGAGGATGCGGCGGAAACCGTTGATGCCGTTGCCGATGATGGCGAAACCTCACCCGTTGAAGCCCCCGCTGCCGAAAACGACGGCGAAGCGAAGCCACGTTCGCGTCGCGGACGTCGCGGCGGCAGGGATCGTGGTAATTCTTCAGAAACGCCAGTGGTAGAGGAAGCGGTAGAGGCCGAAGCTGAAGCTCCAGTAAAAGTCGCAGCTGACGAAAAGCCAAAACGCCGCAGCCGTGCCAAGCCAAAAGCGGCTGAGGATGCTGTTGAAGCTACGCCTGAAGTCGCGGTTGAAACTGCGCCTGATGCCGAAGCCGAACCGGCAAAAGCCAAGCCCAAGCCTCGCGGCAGGGCGAAGGCCGCGCCGGGAGTTGAAGAAACAGCCGCTGAACCGGTGAGTGACGAAACCACGGCTGCTCCAGCCAAGCCAAAGACACCACGCAAAAAGGCAGCGGCAAAAGATGTGGCTGAAAGCCAAGCAGCGACTTCTTCCGATGGCGAAGCAGCCGACGGCGAGCCGCGCAGTGGATGGTGGCAGCGTACGTTTGGGTGATAAAACCCTCTCCCGTCG
>JANPAM010000184.1:0-14894 GCA_031429915.1 Sphingomonadales bacterium
GCCTCCGCGCAAACCGCTGTGCATTGGGCCGGACGTGCCGAAGTTCAGGAGCGCGGGTCGCAATAGGCCTACGCTCTGCGCATCCATCGCCCATGCGGCCTCGCGGTGCGCGGTGATTGCCCTGCCCGCTTCGGTTTCCCACGGGTGCGGGTCGCTTTGGGCGCTGTCGAAGAAGCGCGTGATCTCTGGTTCGACCAGGCCGCCGAATTCCATGTATAGCTCGATATGCGTTAGCTGGCGGCAGGTCAGGTCGGCGCTGGTGGTCTGCCCCCGCAACCGGTAGCTACGTTCCTCGCGCACCTTGTTCTGGTAGATTTTGACGAGCATCGCGGGGAGGAGTTCGCGGCGTTGTTCCTCGCGTTCCTTCTCTGCCCTTTCCGCCGTCGCCAAGGCTATGGCGGACTGCGCGGCCTCGTAGGCCGCTTGCCACTCGCCCTCCCATTTGGCTTTCAGCTTTCGCATCGCGTGGCTCATGCCGTTCATTTCCATCAGGCCGGTGGCGCTGCCATATTGTTCGGGGAAGCGTTGGCTGACGATCCACATCATCGCGCGGTGGTTGAACCGGCGGCGTTCGGCGACGATCTCGCCGCCCTGGATGATCGTTTCGGGCGTGCCGTGGATGGCGTGTTCGATCAGCGTGTCGAGCACGCGGCGGGCGCCGATTTCGATTGCAACCTCCCACGCGGCGGCAAAGCTTTCGGCGCCTTCGCCGCGGCGCAGATTGTACATCGCGCTGGTGCTGGTGCCGATGGATTTCGCCGCCATTGCCACGCTGCCGCTGTCGGCGAGGTTCTGGATGAAGGTTTCCTGTTTCAGCGGGGTCAGGCCGTTCCAGCGTCTCGTGGCGCGTGGGACGGGGGTAAAGGCGAGCCGGGCGTTGAGGCTGGCCTCGATTGTGGCAGGCTGCGTACTGAGGAGTTTGGTCATTCGCGCGAAATAACCTATATGGTTATATGTAGGAAAGCACTTTTTGAAAACTGGCGGTTGTGCAATGGATAGGCGCTGGTTTGCGAAGGATATTTGGGTGCGATATGTGGGGCTTTTGCTTTTGTTATGCGCGGCGTGTGCGCCCGTGGAGCGAGTCGTGACTGAGGCTGCGGCGCCGAAACCTATCATGGTGTGGAAGGATTTGCTCTCGCGACCGAAGCCTGTGCCTGATGCGACGGTGATTTATGGCGCGGATGCTTTGCAGGTGGTTGATGTCTGGAAGCCAGCGGGTCCGGGCCCGCATCCGGCGGTGGTGATGATCCACGGCGGGTGCTGGCAGACGGCGATTGCCGAGCGCGATATCATGAACTGGATTGCGGATGATTTGCGCGCGCACGGGGTTGGCGTGTGGAATATCGAATATCGCGGGGTCGACCGCGGCGGTGGCTATCCGGGGACGTATCAGGACGTGGGTGCTGCGGCGGATTTGTTCGCGGCGAAGCGCGGGGAGTATGGTTTTCAGATCGATGCGCCGGTGGTGGTTATCGGGCATTCGGCTGGCGGGCATCTGGCTTTGTGGCTGGCGCGGCAGAGAGAAACGCGTTTGAAGGTGGATCTGGCGATTTCGCAAGGGGGCTTGCCCGACTTGCGGGCGCAGACGAAGCTGCCCGATCATCCTTGTGGCGCGGATGCGGCGGTGAAGATGGCTGGTGGCGAGTTTGCGCGGACGTCTCCGCCGGAGATGCCGAAGGGAACCGCGCGCGAGATACAATTTAACAACGACCTCGACCGCATTGCGCCGCCTGCGTTCGGCGCGGCTTATGGTGCGGAGATGGTGACGACGGCGGGTGAAGGCCATGTCGAGCTGATCGCGCCGGACAGTGTGTCGTGGGGCAAGCAGCGTGCGGTGATCATGAAGGCATTCGGGCTATGACGTTGGAGACGGCAGAGGCGCTCGACGCGATTGATCCGCTGGCAAGCTGGCGCGACAAATTTGTTCGGCCCAAAGACATCATTTACCTCGACGGCAATTCGCTCGGTCCGCTGCCAAAGGCGACGCTGGCGGCGACGTCCGACCTCGTGACGCGGCAATGGGGCGAGCGGTTAATCCGGAGCTGGAACGAAGGCTGGATCGACGCGCCGCAGCGAGTAGGCGCAATGATTGCGCCGCTGATCGGGGCGGCAGCGGACGAGGTGATTGTTTGCGATTCGACTTCGGTCAATCTTTACAAGGCGGTCGTCGCAGCGTTGCGTCACGACCCATCGCGCAAGGTGGTGGTAAGCGAGGCGGGGAATTTTCCGACTGACCTCTATGTGGTGGAAGGCGCGGTTGCGGCGGTTCCGGGCGCTGAACTGCGCGTGGTCGAGCGCAGGGCTTTGGCTGATGCGCTCGGTGACGACACCGCGCTCCTGCTGCTCACCCACGTCCATTACAAGACCGCCGAGCGCTTCGACATGGCCGCGTGGACCAAGGCCGCGCATGATGCGGGCGCATTAATGTGCTGGGACTTGAGCCATAGTGCTGGCGCGGTTGCGGTGGAGTTAAATGCGGCGGGGGCCGATCTCGCAGTCGGCTGCGGCTATAAATATCTCAACGGCGGGCCAGGTGCGCCCGCATTTATATACGTAGCGAAGCGTTGGCAGGAGCGGCTGCAAAACCCGCTGTCGGGCTGGATGGGCCATGCCGCGCCGTTCGATTTCGTCGATCAGTATGAACCAGCGGCGGGCATGAAACGCTGGCTGACGGGCACGCCGTCGGTGCTGGGTCTCGCGGCGCTTGAAAGCGGACTGAGGCTGTGGGAAGGCATCGACCTCGCCCAAATCGAGGCCAAGTCTGCGGCATTGTGGGCCATATTCCACGCCGCCGGAACCGCGATGGGGCTGGAATGCGTTACCCCCACCAACCCCTCAAAACGCGGCAGCCACATCTCGTTCCGCCACGCCAATGCCTATGAAATCGTACAAGCGCTGATAGCAAAGGGCGTCATCGGCGACTTCCGCGACCCCGATATACTGCGCTTCGGCCTCACGCCGCTGACGCTCAGCCACGTCGATGTCTGGCACGCTGGCGAGATGTTACGCGACATCATCGAAAGCGGCGAATATCGAAACCCGGCATATGCCGAACGAAGTGCGGTGACATAAGGCGCCGACGCTGCTAGGCGCGCGCCATCATGTTAAATCTGAACGGAATCACCGTGCGGCTCGGCGGGCGCACCATTTTGGACCGCGCAACGGCGACGTTGCCGCCCTACTCGCGGGTTGGCCTGATCGGCCGCAACGGCGCTGGCAAATCGACGCTGATGAAGGTGATGATCGGCGAGCTTGAGGCCGATGACGGCGTCATCGACATGCCGAAGAACACGCGCATCGGCTATATCGCTCAGGAAGCGCCGTCGGGCACCGCCACGCCGTTCGAAACCGTGCTGGCGGGCGACGTCGAGCGTGCCGCGCTGATGGACGAGGCCGAGCATTGCGCGGACCCGGACCGCCTGGGCGAGCTGCACGAGCGGCTGATTGCAATTGACGCCTACACCGCCCCTGCCCGCGCGGCGCGCATATTGGTGGGCTTGGGCTTTGACGAGGAGATGCAGGGGCGGCCCTTGGATAGCTATTCAGGCGGCTGGAAAATGCGCGTTGCGTTGGCGGCGTTGCTGTTTTCCGAACCCGACCTGCTATTGCTCGACGAGCCATCCAACCACCTTGATTTGGAAGCCACGCTTTGGCTGGAAAACTTCCTGAAATCCTATCCGTCGATGATGGTCGTGATCAGCCACGAGCGTGATCTGCTGAACAATGTGGTCGATAACATCCTTCATCTGGAGGGTGGTACGACCACGCTCTATTCGGGCGGCTATGACTCGTTCGAGCGCCAACGCGCCGAACGTGCGGCTCAACTGGCGGCGGCGAAGGCTAGCCAAGATGCGCAACGCGCGAAGTTGCAGGATTATGTCGCGCGTAACTCCGCCCGCGCCTCGACCGCCAAACAGGCGCAAAGCCGTGCCAAGGCGCTGGCTAGAATGCAGCCGATTGCCGCAATGGCCGAAGACCCGACGCTTAGCTTCGACTTCCCCAGCCCTGACGAGCTTCGTCCACCACTGGTGACACTCGACATGGCTTCGGTCGGGTATGCCGAGAACAAGCCAATTCTTCAGCGACTGAACCTGCGGCTCGACCCCGACGACCGCGTTGCATTGCTTGGACGCAACGGCAACGGCAAGACTACCCTCGCCCGCCTGCTCGCGGCACAGCTTGCGCCGATGGATGGCGCGATGTCAGCGTCAGGCAAGATGCGCGTTGGATATTTCACACAGTACCAGGTCGAAGAACTCGACGGCAAAGATACGCCGCTGGAGCATATGGGCCGCCTGATGAAAGGCGCGACCCCCGGAGCCGTGCGCGGGCAACTGGGCCGTTTCGGCTTTTCCGGCGCGAAGGCGACGACTCTTGTCGGCAAACTGTCAGGCGGCGAACGCGCCCGGCTTGCACTGGCGCTGATAACGCGTGAAGCTCCGCATTTGCTGATCCTCGACGAGCCGACAAACCACTTGGATGTCGACGCACGCGAAGCTTTGGTGCAGGCGCTCAACGATTATGAAGGCGCTGTAGTGCTCGTCAGCCATGACCGGCACATGCTCGAACTCACAGCCGACCGGCTGGTGCTCGTCGACAACGGCACCGCAACCGAATATCAGGGCAGCATCGACGATTACACCGACATGATCCTCGGCAAAAGTCCCGCCAAGGAAAAGATGTCGAAGGCCGACCGCAAGGAAGACAAAAAAGCCCAAGCCGCCGCCCGCGAAGAGCAGACGAAGCTTAAGCGTGCGGTCAGTGATGCCGAGGCTGACCTTGCCAAGCTCGAAGTCGTGCTGTCGGCAATCGACAAAGCAATGTTCGATCCGCAAGCCGCCGCAAGCGAATATGCAGGGCTGACGATGGGTGAACTATCGCAGCGTCGCGGCAAGATAATCGCGGCGCAAGAGGCAGCCGAGGCGAAATGGATTGCGGCAGGTGAGGCGTTGGAGAAGGCGTAGAGCGGCTTGACGAAAAAAGCTTCGCAAAGCCCCTCAACCTGTCATTCCCGCGAACGTCGGGAACGCAGTGACCACCGGTCAATCCATGGCCTAAGCTATCGTTTTCAACTGCATTCGTTGATGTAAACCGAACAGACAGGTCATGGATTCTCGCGTTCGCGGGAATGACAAATTAGCGGTCTGGTAAGGAGTCGCTTACTCAGCCCTCTTCGCCACACCAACCAAAGCAGGCCGCAGCAAGCGGTCCTTGATCATATACCCGGCCTGCATTTCAGCGACGATAATCCCGGGCTCGACGTCCGCACTTGGTATTTCGACCATCGCCTGATGCTGGTTCGGATCGAGCGGCATTCCCATCGAGGCAATGCGCGTGATGCCGTTTTTGGCAAACACGCTATCAAGCTCGCGGCCTGTCGCTTCAAGCCCGGTGACCAGTGGCTTCATCGCGTCGCTCTCTCGCATTTCGGCCGGGATTGCATCAAGCGCGCGGGTCAGATTGTCCGACACCGACAGCACATCGCGGGCAAAGCCGGTCGCGGCATAAGCGCGCGCGTCGGTTGCTTCTTTCTCCATCCGGCGACGCACATTCTGCGTCTCGGCTTGCGCATAGAGCACTTCCTGCCGCGCACTCGCGAGATGGTCTTCGAGCATCGCAAACCGCTCGGCGTCGGCGCTTGCCGCCACATCGTCAGCCGCATCGCGCAAATGTTCGGGTACGCCGTCCAGTTCGATTGTGATTTCGTCCGCAGCTTCGTTTTTGTTTTTCGTCATAGTCCCGTCAATCTATCATCAAGCCGACAAGTTCCGGCGTCTGTTGCCTTGCGCATATAGAAAGCAATTCGATTTCATCAAGCGTTGTGCGTGTCTGCTACGCTTTTAAGGGTTTCTCGCAGAGGCGCAGAGGTCGCGCAGAGGCCGCAGAGAAGAATACCATAATCTCTGCGGCCTCTGCGTCACTTCTTCCTCTGCGCCTCTGCGAGAAACTTTCTTACTTCATCAGGCGTGACAATGCTTGCGCCGTGAAATCAACCATCGGCACGATACGTGCGTAGTTGAGCCGCGTGGGGCCGATTACGCCGACGACGCCGACGACCTTGCCGCCTGCCTCGCGGTACGGGGCCGCGATCACTGACGACCCCGACAGCGAAAACAGGTTGTTTTCGGAGCCGATGAAAATGCGCGTCGACTGCGCATCGCGGGCGCTGTCGACCAGTCGCGCGATTTCTTCCTTGCTCTCAAGCTCGTCGAGCAACTGGCGAACCCGGTCGAGATCGGCAGCAGCGGCCTCGTCGATCAGGTTTGATTGACCGCGAACGATTAGCACAGGGCGGTCGTTGGCATCCAATGACCACACCGCTAACCCGCTTCGAACCAGTTGCTGGCTCGCGCCATCAAGCTCCGCCTTTTCGGCTCGAATTTCGCTGTCGAGACGCGCCAACGCTTCGGACAAGGTCAGCCCCGACAGCCGCGCCGAAATATAATTCGACGCTTCGGTAAGCGCGCTATCGCTGACCGACGGGTTAATCGCGACCACCCGGTTTTCAACGCTGTTGTCCTGCCCGACCATGATCGCCAGCACTTGGGTTGCGGACAGTCGGGCAAAAC
Source organism: Sphingomonadales bacterium (assembly GCA_031429915.1). GTDB lineage: Bacteria > Pseudomonadota > Alphaproteobacteria > Sphingomonadales > Sphingomonadaceae > Sphingorhabdus_B. The sequence continues at coordinate 6,570 of JANPAM010000184.1, forward strand.
TGAATGCCTTCATCACGGCATCGCGTTTGGGTACCAGTATAACACCGGCGCAAGCTGAAAGCCCCGACAGTGCCGACGTCGCCGCCGCCAGTGCTTCCTCGATAGGACCATCGCCCATGATCTGCGATTCAATTGCGCGGCGTTCTTCCGCGGATGGCTCCGCCGCCTGCATCATGCCGTCGACGAACAGCCGAAGCCCGCTCTCGGTTGGCATCCGTCCCGCGCTGGTATGCGGAGCGGCGAGCAGTCCTGCTTCCTCCAGATCCTGCATCACATTTCGGATCGATGCTGGCGACAGGTTCATGCCGCCAATTTTCGACAGCGTGCGCGAACCCACCGGCGCGCCGGATTCGAGATAGCTTTCCACCACGACGCGAAAGATTGTTCGAGTCCGGTCGCTCAGTTCGTTGATCGACACTGGCATCGGCAGGCTATTTCCGGCGCGACAACCAGATCAGCGCGAGGCCAGCAAGCGCAAGAAACATTCCGTTCCAGCTCCACTGCGGCACGCCGATCATGAAGCTTGTTTCGGGCCATTTGATAATGTTCAGCCCCTGCCCGATCCACAGTCCGCCCATCAGGACCATTAATACGCCCAGTATCGTCAGCAGCATTTTCAAAAATTTCATCGCATCTTCCCCTTGGCGCTGGCCAGTTGCGCCTCCTCCCGTTAGATGCACCGCAATTCAACAAAAGGAAAACCTAAAAATGCGCCCATCAGGACGCGCGCCAGACGAAATGCGCGCACTCACCATCGAGACCGGCTTCACCAAACATGCCGAGGGCAGCGTGCTGATCGGCTTTGGCGACACCCGCGTTCTGGTCACCGCCAGCGTCGAGGACCGCCTGCCGCCGTGGATGCGGGGCAAGGGTGAAGGCTGGGTGACGGCTGAATATTCGATGCTGCCACGCGCAACGCATACACGCGGGCAGCGCGAAGCGGCCAAGGGCAAGCAGTCGGGACGGACTCAGGAAATCCAACGACTTATCGGGCGTAGTTTACGCGCGGTAGTCGATTTGAAGAAGCTCGGCGAACACCAGATCACGCTCGACTGCGATGTGTTGCAAGCCGATGGCGGGACTCGGACGGCGGCGATTTCAGGCGCATGGATTGCGCTGCGGCTGGCGGTCAATGGCCTCATGGCGTCGGGCGCGGTTGCCAGTGACCCGATTACCGGGCGCATAGCGGCGGTTAGCTGCGGAATTTACAAGGGTACGCCGGTTCTGGACCTCGATTATATCGAGGATTCAAACGCCGATGCCGATGCCAATTTCGTCCTGATCGAAGGCGGCCAGATTGCCGAGGTGCAGGCCACCGCCGAGGGCGCTACCTATGACGAAGAAGGTTTGCTGAGGTTGTTGCGACTGGCCCGTATGGGGACCGACAAGATTTTTGCCGCTCAGGCCGATGCGGTGAAATAAGGGTGTGACGCACCGCAAACTCCTCCCCGGCAAACTCGTCATTGCCAGCCCCAATGCAGGCAAGGTGCGCGAAATACGGGCATTGCTTGCTCCATTCGGCATCGAACCGGTGTCGGCTGGCGAACTCGGCCTGCCCGAGCCGGAAGAGACCGGCACGACCTTCGCTGAAAATGCGCTTCTCAAGGCCCACGCGTCGGCTCAGGGGTCGGGCCTGCCAGCGTTGGCCGACGATAGCGGACTTTGCGTTGCGGCCCTTGGCGGAGCGCCGGGGGTTTACACCGCCGACTGGGCCGAGAAACAAGCATTCGAAGGCGGACCCGGCCGCGACTGGTATATGGCGATGGGCAAGGTCGAGGGCAAACTTGCAGAACTCGGCCCCGACAGCGACCGAAGCGCGTATTTCATCTGCACCTTGGCGCTGGCATGGCCCGACGGGCATTCGGAAGTTTTCGAGGGGCGGGTTGATGGCACGCTAGCCTGGCCACCGCGTGGGACGCTGGGTTTTGGCTACGATCCAGTGTTTGTGCCTATCGGGCTCAAGCAAAGTTTTGCCGAACTCGACCCGGCTAAAAAACACGCGATGAGCCACAGGGCGGATGCGTTTGCCAAGCTGGTCGCGGCGGTGTTTTAACGCCTGCAATGGCTACCCCCCTCGCCCTCTACATCCACTGGCCGTTCTGCGTGTCCAAATGCCCCTATTGCGACTTTAACAGCCATGTGCGCGAGGCGGTCGATCAGCAGGTGTGGGCAGACGCGTTGCTCGCCGATATGGCGTATGAGGCGGCGCTGACGGCGGGACGCCCGCTATCATCAATATTCTTTGGCGGCGGCACGCCATCGTTGATGCCACCCTCAACGGTTGCAGCGCTTATCAATTCGGCGGAAAAGCATTGGGGCTTCACCAACGACATCGAAATCACGCTTGAGGCCAATCCGTCATCGGTCGAGGCAGCGCGCTTTGCCGATCTCGCGGCGGCTGGCGTCAACCGGGTGTCGCTGGGGCTGCAATCGCTCGATGACGCCGCGCTCGCGTTTCTTGGCCGGGCGCATTCGGTCAAGGAGAGTCTCGCCGCGCTCGCCATCGCGCAGTCCGAATTCGCGCGGGTCAATATAGACCTGATCTACGCCCGACCCGACCAAACGGCGGCGGCGTGGGAGGCCGAACTCGCGCGTGCAATTAGCTTCGGCACCGACCATATGTCGCTGTATCAACTCACCATCGAACCCGGCACGCGCTTTGCGACGCTGGTTCGTGAGGGGCATTTTGTGCCAGCCGACGATGACGATGCGGCGTCGCTTTATGAGTTGACCCAATCGATGACGGTGGCAGCCGGGCTTCCGGCTTATGAAATCAGTAACCACGCCCGCGAAGGCCAGCAGAGCCGCCATAATCTGACGTACTGGCGTTACGGCGACTATATTGGCATCGGCCCCGGCGCGCACGGACGAAGGCTTAAGACTGCGACGCAACGGCATAAGAAGCCTGAGAATTTTCTCTCTGGTGTAACGCGTAATGCTCACGGCATTGTGACCGAAGAGCCGCTCGATGCTGAAACCCGAGCGATGGAGGCATTGCTTATGGGGCTTCGATTGGGTGAAGGCATCGACCTTAATAGCATCGCGTCCCGCACCGGGGTTGCGGCGGATCTACTGATTGATAACAAAGCGGTCGCCGACATCGCAAAACTCGGGCTTATCCGCCAGCACGGACAGCATCTGACCATCACCCCGCAAGGTATGCCTTTGCTCGACGCGATCCTTCCGCAAATCGTCAAGGTTGAGCCGAAGCCTGCCGCCTGATAGCGTTGCGATATGGCTTCTCTGCTGACCGAATATAGCGCGTTCCTCACCGACAACCGCCGGATGTCGCCGCATAGCATTCGCGCGTATCTGGCGACGGCGGAACGGCTGGTCTCGTTTCTCGGGGGGCATCTGGGCGAGGTGGCCGACCGCGCAGTGCTTGCCAAACTGACTGCTGCTGACCTTCGCGCGTTCCTCGCGCACCGCCGGAGCGACGGCCTGACCAACCGGTCGACCGCTCGCGAACTCTCTGCGATCCGCCATTTCCTGCGCTTTGCCTTGGGCGACGATGCGACCCTGCCAGTGATGAAAGGTCCGCGAGTCCCGCGAAGTCTTCCGCGTCCCGTCAACCCGGACGATGTCATCGCGCTCGCCGAGGACGTGTCGAACGGCGCTCGCGAAGGATGGGTCGGTGCGCGCGACTGGGCGGTTCTGTTGTTGCTGTACGGCAGCGGCTTGCGGGTGAGCGAGGCGACAGGGTTGACGGGGGCGGTGTTGCCGTTGGGCTCGACATTGCGAGTCACCGGCAAGCGCAATAAAACCCGAATTGTACCGCTGCTTGAACATGTTAAGTCGGCAATCGAAGATTATATCGCGCTTTGCCCCTATCCGCAGACCAGCGATGCGCCATTGTTCAAGGGCTCACGCGGCGGCGCGTTATCGCCAGCGCTCATCCGCCGCGCGGTGCAAGGTGCGCGTGGACGCCTTGGCCTGTCAGATCGGACCACGCCGCACGCACTGCGCCACAGCTTTGCCACGCATCTGCTCGCAGGGGGTGCCGACCTCAGGAGCCTTCAAGAACTGCTCGGCCATGCCAGCCTGTCGTCAACTCAGGTCTACACAGCGGTCGATACTGCGATGCTGCTCGACGAATATATGAATGCGCATCCGAGGGCTTAGCGCTCCGGTTTCCAGCCCCATAGTCGCCAAAAATAGCCGAGTACGATCAGCGCAATAATCACCGTCGATAGCGGTCCCAATATCTTCTCGACATCGGCGAACTGTGACCCAAGCGCATAGCCCGCCCCCGCCAATGCCGCGCTCCAGCCCGCAGTGCCGATAGCCGAGAACACCAGAAAGCGCCGGTGCGACATTTTGAATATTCCGGCTGGAATCGAAATCAGCGAACGAAATGTCGGCAGCATTCGAGCGACCATCACGATGATTGAGCCGTGCTTCGAAAATAAATTCTGCCCGCGTTCGACGTCGGTCCAGTGAAGCGTCAACCAGCGACCGTGTTTTTCAAGGAACCGTCGCAGCCGTTCCTTGCCGAATTTTATCGCGAGCAAAAACCACAGATAATTGCCCAGCATCGCGCCCGCCGTACCGCTGGCGACCACCCCGCTGAAGGTCATATTGCCGCGCGCCGCCGAAACGCCGGCGACGGTCATGATAACCTCCGATGGGACCGGCGGGAACACCGTTTCGAGGAACATCAACAGCCCGACTCCCCAATAGCCGGTGTCGTTCACCAGCCGGATAATCCAATCGTCCATGCTGCTATTTCGCCAGACGCGCCTCGATGGCGTTCCAGATCAGACCCGGCGTATCGGTACCATTGAACCCGTCGATGGCGATAATTCCGGTGGGCGAGGTCACGTTGATCTCGGTCAGCCACTGCCCGCCGATGACGTCGATACCGACAAATATCAGTCCGAGTTCCTTCAGACGCGGCCCCATCGCGGCGCAGATTTCCTGTTCGCGTGGGCTGAGCTCGGTCGCCTCCGCGCTTCCGCCAACCGCGAGGTTCGAACGGAACTCGCCCTCGCCCGGCCGCCGGTTGATTGCGCCGGTAACCTCACCATCGATCATTGCGATCCGCTTGTCGCCCTTCGCCACATCGGGCAGGAATGGCTGAACCATATGCGGTTCGGGCCAGGTGTTGTTGAACACCTCGATCAACGCGCCGAGATTGTCGCCCTCGGCTGGCACGCGGAAAATTGCCTTGCCACCATTGCCATGGAGCGGCTTGATGACAACTGCGCCGTGTTCTTTCTGGAACGACCGGATTTCGTCAGCCGATCGCGTAATCAATGTCGGCGGCATGAAGCGGCGGTAATCGAGCACCATCACTTTTTCGGGCGCATTGCGGACGCTGACCGGGTTGTTGACGACCAAAGTCTCGCTCTCGATCCGTTCGAGCAGATGCGTGGCGGTGATATAGCCAACATGGAATGGCGGGTCCTGCCGCATCAGCACAACGTCGATGTCTGAGCCAAGGTCGATACGCTTGGGCTCGCCAAAGCGGTAATGCGCGCCTTCGACTCGTTGCAGGTTATATACGGGATGCGCCCATGCGGTCAGGCGGTCGTCGGCACCCAGCGTCAGCGAGCCGACATCATAATGCCAGACATCATAGCCCCGAGCCTGCGCCGCCAGCATCAGAGCGAAGCTCGAATCACCGTTTATGCTAATGCCGTCCATCGGGTCCATCTGGACTGCGACTCTTATTGCCATATTGTGGTCCTCAACCGTGCCAGACATTGACCAAATGGCGTGGCCGACGCCACGGCGCAACCAATATCACGTCGATGCGGACCTCGTCCGTGCCTTTGTCATATTTATGGACGAGCGATTCAGCCGCCGCCGCAACGCGCCGAAGCCGGTGAGCGTCGATTGCGGTGGCGAGATCGGCATCCTTGCCCCGCGCTTTGACCTCGATAAATGCAAGTGTCCGCCCGCGCCGAGCAATCAGATCGACCTCGCCGCGCGGGTTTCGCACTCGCTCGCCCAATATTCGCCAGCCATGCAACCGCAACCACCACGCCGCGATCACCTCGCCTCGTCGCCCGCGTAATTCGGCGCGCTGGCGCTTCATTTCGCGGCAGATTTCATTGCCGTTGCGCGGGCGTAAACGTCGCTTCGTTCAAGCCCTAAGCGTTTGGCAATTTGGCCAGCGGCCCTGGAAACCGGCATAGTCAGCAGCGCCTCAGCCAGCGCCGCATCTACATCGCCGCTTTCAACCGCCTCCTCGGCGGGCGGACCAACGATCAGTACAATCTCGCCCTTCACCTCTGCCTCGGCATAGCGCGTCGCCAGTTCGGCAAGCGTTCCCGTCACCACTTCCTCGAACTTCTTGGTGAGTTCACGTGCGACCGCGACTTCCCGGTCCCCATATGCTTCGGCAATTGCTGCCAGAGTGGCAGCAAGACGCGGCCCGCTTTCATAGAATACCAATGTCGCCTTGATGGCCGCCAATTCGGCCAACGCATCGGCCCGCGCCTTCGCCTTGCTTGGCAGAAACCCCGAAAACAAAAACCGGTCGGTCGGCAATCCGCAAATCGAAAGCGCCGCAATCGCCGCACACGGCCCCGGCGCGGCGTAGACTGTAATCCCAGCCTCACGCGCCGCGCGGACCAGTTTGTATCCCGGATCGGAAATCAAAGGCGTACCGGCATCGGACACCAACGCCACCACCCCGTCGCGCGCTGCAGCGATCAAACTATCGCGGTCGCCTTCGCTGCTGTGGTCGTTATAGCGCCGCATTTTCTTCTTGAGACCGAGGTGATGCAACAATTTACCTGTTACCCGACTGTCCTCAACCGCCACAATATCCGCCACTGAAAGGATATTTATCGCCCGCTGTGACATATCTGCAAGGTTGCCGATTGGGGTGGCCACCACGTATAGTCCCGACTCGAACGACATCATAAAAATACCAGCGAATGTAGGGGACACAACATGAGCGCATCCATATCAGCAAGCGGCGCGCGCCCGCAAGCCATACCGAGTGGGCTGAGGAAGCTGCTGGCGCTTGCGATGCTGGCATTACTGGCCGCATGTTCGGCCATACCGCGTGGTGGCCAAGGCCCAGCGCCCGTCGTTACCCCTGATCCGGTCGATACATTCCACCGCGTCGCTTTGCTGCTGCCCGTCACCGGCCCTGACGCCGATGTCGGCCAATCGATTGCCAACGCCACTTCGCTCGCGATGGCCGACACCAAAGTCACCAATGTACGGTTGATCACCTATGACACTGCTTTGGGCGTCGATGCGGCAGCGCGGCGGGCGATTGCCGATGGCAACAAGCTTATCCTGGGCCCACTGCGCGGTGACAATGTGCTTGAGGCAGCGGCAGTTGCGCGGACTGCTGGCGTTCCGATTATCAGTTTCTCCAACGATATCGGTGTTGCGGGGCAAAATGTATTCCTGCTCGGCCACCTGCCGCACCAGTCGATCGAGCGAGTTGTGCGCTATGCCAAGGCGCAGGGAATGACCCGGTTTGGCGGGATTGTGTCGAAGAATGTCTACGGCCAGCGCGCGTCGTCGAACCTGACCAATTCGGTGCGAAGTGCTGGCGGGACGTTGGTCGGTATCCAGGAGATTGACGGATCGGCAGCATCGGTTGACGCCGCCACTCGCAGGCTTTCGGCAATGGGGCAGATCGACGCGGTACTGATCGCCGACAGCGGGCGCGTCGCGATGGCAACGGTGCCGTCACTTCGCAAGCACGGGTTGCGAAGCGCAAAGATACTGGGCACCGATTTGTGGAATATCGACGGTTCATTGGCAAAAAGCCCGCCAATGTACGGCGCATGGTTCGCCAGCGTATCGGACACGCTCTATAACCAATATGCGACCAAATATCGCGCCCGTTACGCCCGTGCCCCGCTCCGGTTATCGAGTTTGGGTTACGATTCGGTTCTCCTGATCGCGCGGGTCGCACGTGACTGGCGTCCAGGCAGCAAGTTTCCGATTTCGCAACTGACCGACCCGCAAGGCTTCATCGGCGTGGACGGATCGTTCCGGTTCATGGCGAACGGCCTGACCGAGCGGACATTGGAAGTGCAGGAAATTCAGGCTGGCCGGTTCACGACGATTAATGCAGCGCCGGCGGCTTTTGTGAAGTGATGCCCTCTCCCCTTCAGGGGAGAGGATACGAAGCCTTGCGAGCTTGCTCGTTAGGCGAAGTTGGATAGGGGTTGCAACGGTGCTGCCCCCTCTCCCAGTACGACTAGCAAACGAGTTTGCAAGTCTGCGCAACCCTCTCCCGCAAGGGAAGAGGGAGCCAGTCAATGATTACAACGCTCACCGTGAACATGACCGCCGCCTAGCTTGCGCGCCTTCTCGATCTTCTTGAGCACCATCTGGCGCTTCAAACGC
>JANPAM010000185.1:0-4898 GCA_031429915.1 Sphingomonadales bacterium
GTTGTTGTCGCGCGCATATTGCGCGTTACCGACCCGGATTTTACCGATGTCGAGCAGACGAATTACACCAGCGACTACGCGATCAGCCGACATATCACGGCGTCTTATATCTTTTTCGATCTGCTTTCTGATGGCAGGTAACTTCGCGGCAAAATTCAACACGCGTGCATATTTGTCCGCATCTTTGCGTGAACTAAAATCGGGATGATATCGATACTGCCGACGCCCCTTCGCGTCAAAGCCGACGGCTTGGATGTGGCCATTCGGATAGGGGCAGTACCAGGCATCTTCGTATGCGGGCGGAAGTGCTAGCGCGTTTAGCCTGCCAATAACGCTTTTGGCGCGAACGCGCTTGCCATCCGGATCGAAATAAAGCCAATCCTCGCCCTCGCGCTTGCGGGTGAAGCCCTTATCAAAATTTCCAATGTAACGAAGCCGAGGCACTTTTTGTCGCTCCCATACTTAATCTTGTCGATTAAACATGCAAACCGGCAAATTGTGCCGACCATCATATTGAAAAATTTGGGAAAGTGTGGACCTGCCGGGCTCTTCGGGGGAGGAGAGGGGGATCTCGTGAAGCGGCAGGCCCGATTGAGTAACGGCTCGGTTAGAAAAAGGTTCCAAACCGTCTAATTATTTTTGCTTCGCATCGTTTTGGTGAAGATAATTGGAATTGAAGCCGGCAATTTTTTTCAGCCCGGGAAGATCATGAACACTCAGCAGATGCTTTTCTAACGTGATCAGTTTCAAACTCCGAAGCTTGCCGAGCACGCGACCGATGTGGGTTTGAGTCAGTCCAAGCGCATCCGCGAGATGCTGATGCGTAAGCGGGAACGCGCAACTGGAGCCCTCGCACAGCCCGACCGAGCGCATCCGCAAATACAATTCGCAAAACAGATGGGCGAGCGATTCCACTGCGTCGCGCTGACCCAGACTAACGGTCCATTCGCGCTGGATTGATGCTGTGACCAACGTATCCCACCACAATGCCCGCAATATACGTGGATGGGCATCGCCGACTTCTTCCAGCTCGCGCGCCGAAATTCGTGCAACCGTCAGCGGAGTTATCGCGCCAATTTAGTGATCCAGTTCCTTCAGGATATAGACATGCAAATCCGCAATATCGCCCGGAATAAAAAACGCCATAATCTGGCGTCTGCCATCCTCCAAAAATTTATACCGAAACGCCCAGCCATTGGTGATCAGGTAAACCTCGCGTGGATCGTCGCCCTCGCTTATCACGTCCTCACGCGCCTTTATCGTCCGTAGCCGACCGCCGCCTATGGTCTGAAGCGCAGCAGTGTTTTCGGCCGACAGGTGCTCGAAACTACGCAGTTTTCGGATTAAAAAATCGTGCGACATATTGCCCCCCATGCTTTCATATTAACGGATGCCGTTCGTCAACGCCAGCGTCAACGAAAATGGGGGAACTTGCAGTTACGCAAGCGGTTGGACACCTTACAAACTTAGGATACTATTGATGTCTAGCGAACAGCTTATCCAGTCGATCGGGATATTAGCGGCGGTTGCTTCGACCGCGAGCTTTGCGCCGCAAGCGTGGAAAATTATCTCAACACGCGACGTCGACGGACTTTCTGCTAAAATGTATGCGCTTACCGTCGTCGGTTTTTTGCTTTGGCTCAGCTACGGGATCGGCAAAGGCGACTGGACGTTGATTGGTCCAAACGCGATTTGCCTTGCGCTTTCTGTATTCATTCTCGCGATGATCATGATGCCGCAGAAGAAACGCGATGCTGTCGCCGATGTAATCCAGCCCAGTTCTGACCGATTTAGCGAGCCATCTTCATAACCCGCCCCGCTGGGTAGGTAATCTTCATTGTAACGCCTTCATCGACCGCGGTATTGACTACCAAGTTGCCGCTTAGTTGCTCAACAAATCCCCGGATCAGGTCGGTACCCATCGAGGTCTCGGTTGTTGTCGCGTCATATCCAACGCCTTGGTCGGAGATTTGCAAGGTGATCAGGTCATCGTTCTTGGAAAGTGAAACCGAAACAGACCCTGGCTGCCCCCCAGGAAACGCATGACGGTAAACATTGGTCACTGCCTCAACGACAAGCAACGCCACCGGGACTGCCTCGTCAACTGAACGATTGCCGATATTGACGTGGCAATGCAGTTCCACATTTTTGTGCATCGCTCCACCGCTTCGTAGTTGCTGGCACAATTCCAAAAATAGTCGGTCCATATCGACCTCGCCTTGGTCCGCATCTTCCCCTCGTTCGTAGAGAAGCCGGTGCACCAAGGCGAGCGCCGCCATCCGCCCCCCGGTTTGATCGAGCACCAAGCGAGCTTCGGTGTTCGCGACCCGGGCCGACTGCAACGCAAGCAGGCTCATAATCATCTGCAAGTTGTTTTTGACCCGGTGGTTGACCTCGCGAGCCATTGACCGAGTCGCCTTTACCGATGCTTCGAGCGCGTCGGTTCGCTGCAGAATTGCTTGAGCCATGCTGTGTAGGTCGGTCGCGACTTCTGCAATTTCCGGAGGTGCTCGGGAAAACTGCGCCCGGCGCTCGGAATAATCGCCGCTGGCGAATTGCTTGGCGATCATTCCAAGCTCGTCCAGCCAACGTATGACTAACTTTTTCACCCCGACCCATACTGCTAGCAGCGTTAGAAGAATCGCCAGAACCGGCCACGCTACCCCTGCGCGCAATTGATCGCGCATCGGGACGATAAGTTGGTGAGCCGGTTCAGCATAAACTACGTGCAGTTGCTTTTCATAAAGCGGTGCAGACGAGTACATCCATTGCTCACCATCATAGGATTTGACGGACGATGCAGTTCCGAGCGACTTGGCAACATCAATCTTTTGGAAGCGTCTTGGCCCCGATGACATCACCATTCGGCCTTGAGCATCTGCAATTCCGATAAGTTTTGTCTCAGTGCTGCTCCCCTTCGCCAACTCTTTCTCGATCCATGACATGCTAATGGCCGCCGAAAGCGTTCCAAGGTGAGTGCCACTCGTTGAAAATAAAGGAAGCGCCGCAATAATTATACGGCGTTTGGCTATTGGCCCAAATACCGGGGCGCTGAGAACAAAATCCTGAGTCGCTCTGCTTCGCTGCCACCATTCGTCCTTGGCAAAGTTAATGCTGGCCGGGACCGGTAACACCGAGCATAACGGAACTCCGGCAGGGTCAGACCATACGATATTGACCAGCGAATTCTGTGCGCGCAGGTTCTCCCTGAAAATCTCCACACAACGGGGACTGCCTTCATAAATATTTGGATTTTGAATGAGTGTAGCCAACGTCAAACGCGCCGCATTTATCGGCTGCCGCTGCTCCGAAGCAGCCGCAAGTGCGCTGACCGCTAATCGCTCTGCAATCAGCTGCTGGCTATATTCGCGGTTGGCCTGCGCCTGATAGACGCTAAAAATCGCTATCGGCAGCAGCGCCGCCAGAACTACTAAAAGCAACCGTTGATTTAGGGTTAGCTTAGGCAACCCGCACTCCCCCCAAAAAGATCAGCTCTGACGCGCTGTCTCGTTGCGCGCGGCCAATGTTTTTTCTTCCGCCGTCACTCGGAGCGACACGGGCTTTTCTACTGTGCCATCGAGTTCTGCGTTATATTGCTCGGTGCCATTGATCAGTATCGAAAGCGCCGTCCGACCGCGTGCCAACCGGCTCTTGATCGTCCCAATTGCGCAGCCCATCACTTCGGCAGCTTCCTCATAGGAAAGCCCGTTAGCGCCGATCAATATCAGCACCTCGCGTTGCTCAAGCGGCAGCTTTTGCAAGGCGTCCTGAACATCTTGCAAGTTGAGTCCGTCATGCTGGGCGGCTTGGGCAATCAACACCCTTTCCGCGACTTCGGGATCCCAAGACACCATCCGAGAGTTGCGGCGGATCGTCGTGTAAAATTGGTTGCGAAGGATCATAAAAATCCATGCGCGAAAGTTGGTGCCGGGGGTAAAGCTGGCTTGCGCCGCCCATGCGCGCATCATTGCATCCTGGGCCATGTCGTCAGCAAGTTCACGGTTGCCACACAGACCACGGGCGAACCCACGTAACGCCGGGATAACGGCGAGCAATTGTGCACGAAATTCTTCGGTATCGCTGTTCTCGACAGCGGGCGATTTTGCAATCTCTCCCGCCATTATTCGCCCTTTGCCTTGGCGTCCATCTTACGGTCTATCGCAGCGAGCAGATTAAGGAATTCACTTGGAATTTCTTCGGCTTCTACTTCCTCATGGAGTCTTTTAAGCGCAATAGCGATTGGGTCTGAATGGGTATCGAACGCTTTTAGAATTGGCGCTCCTGGCGGCTTGGGGTTCCCGATTTTCGCCATTAAGGGCTCCACTAATAAATTTCCTTGTATCTAATTACTTAGTGGCATAATTTCTGCAAGACCACCGAAAAGCTTTTGTCGCTTGATGCCAAAACCAACGTTTTCAAAAAAGGTTCCTTGATTGGGAACTTTTCCGCCTTCACCTAGTTACTTCTTGCTTGAATGGGAGATCGTATGGGAATTAGCGAAGCTGTTGCACCCGAATTGCCGTATCTACGGCGGTACGCTCGAGCTATAACCGGTTCACAAGCTTTAGGAGATTCAGCAGTTCGTGAGACGCTAGAAGCCCTACTGGAAGACCCCACAGAATTCGATCTAAATTCCCCTGCCCGTTTAGAACTGTACCGCATTTTTCACCGTTTGTGGAAACCTGAGACGCTGTTTGCGCTGGCACCTATGGGCGACATAGGTGATCTTACATCGCGGATGCGCCAATCACTGTTATTGGCGTCGGTCGAAGGGTTTTCGATCAATGACATGGCCAAAATTTTGGACGCGCCGGTCGAAGAGTTGAACAGTGAACTCGATCAAGCCCGCTCGCTCATCGCCGATAATTTGGCATCCGAGGTGTTGGTGATCGAAGATG
>JANPAM010000186.1:0-2215 GCA_031429915.1 Sphingomonadales bacterium
CCGGTAAATACCGCTTACCCGGTAAAATAGCACTGGTTGAAGCCAAGGCCACGGAAGGAGAACCGGCATGACCGACGGCAAAATAATGATGCCGCGCAGGCGGTTTTTAACCGGCGCCGCTTTGGGAGGTGGCTGGCTAATGCTATCCGGTTGCGACGTGCTGACCGAGAACGTCCGCTTCCGGTCGGTTTTACGAAGCGGCGAGGCACTCAACAAAACGGCGCAGCGCCTGATTTCAGACGGTGCGGCGCTCGCTCCCGAGTTTTCGGCGGACGACATCTCGCCGATCTTTAAGCCAAATGGTTCTATCAGTGGCGCTACGCCCGAATATGCGGCGCACGTCGCCGATAAATTTGCGCGATGGCAATTGCAGATTACCGGGATGGTTCGCAACCCGCTTGCCTTTACTCTCGAACAATTGATGGCAATGCCGTCGCGTGAACAGATTACCCGCCATGATTGCGTCGAAGGATGGAGTGCAATCGGCAAATGGCGTGGTACACCGCTCGGGCTATTATTGAAGCAAGCTGGGTTATCGACGCGGGCACGCTATATTGTGTTTCACTGCGCCGATAGCTTTGGGGCAAACCCCTATTACGAATCGATCGACCTGATCGACGCGTTTCATCCGCAAACCATCATGGCATGGGTTCTGAACGATAAACGGTTGCCGGTACCAAACGGCGCGCCGCTTAGGCTGCGGGTCGAGCGGCAACTTGGCTATAAGCACGCAAAATATGTAACGCGCGTTGAGGCAACCGACAGTCTCGCCAAATTTTATGGAGGCAAGGGCGGATATTGGGAGGATCAGGTCGATTACGACTGGTATGCCGGGATTTAGATCGCAAGTTGAGTCGTCTATTGACGTGGGACTTTTCAACAGCGACAAGTATCAAATTGCAACCTAATAGGAGATGGAGCGATGTATAGTCACATGATGGTGGGCAGCAACGATATTGCCCGGTCGAAGAAATTCTATGATGCTACGTTCACCGCAATGGGCGGTCGGGCTGGTTCCGAAGATCCAAAGGGTCGTTTGATTTACGCTCACAATGGCAGTATGTTTCTGGTTACCCCGCCAATCGACGGCGAACCCGCCACCCACGGCAACGGTTGCACTGTCGGATTTGCCATGACCCCTGAACAGGCCGACGCATGGCATCAGGCAGGCATCGACAACGGCGGCACGGCAATCGAAGATGCTCCCGGCGTTCGCGAAGGCGGTGGTATGAAGCTATATCTCGCTTATTTGCGCGACCCCGATGGCAACAAGCTATGCGCACTTCACCGCGTGGCTTCATAAGGAAGAGCAAAAATGATGTTCACGCATATTATGCTGGGGAGCAGCGACACCGAACGAAGCCGCAAATTCTACGACGCAACGATGGGCGCGCTTGGCCATTCGCCTTCGGCTGCTCCGGAAGGCGCGCCGCGTCACTTTTATGGTGGCTTCGGATCGGGTGCTTTGGGAATCGGCACCCCGGCCAACGGCGAAGCAACTTTTGCTAATGGCGGCACAGTCGGGTTGGTCGGAAAAAACAAGGATACGGTTGACGCCTGGTATGCCGCTGGCCTTGCCAACGGCGGGACGTGCGAAGGTCCGGCGGGGCCACGGCCAAATGCACCGGGCAACAGCTACGGTGCATATCTGCGCGATCCCGATGGCAACAAGCTTTGCGCGTTCTGCCAGATACCCAGCTGATCATGACCGATGCCGAAGCGCGGCTTTATGCCGATCTGGCCGCGCTCGGCATCGCTTATGAAGTGCACGAACATCCACCGGTGTTCACCGTTGAAGAAAGCAGCCAGCACACGCGCCACATTAAGGGCGCGCATACCAAGAACCTTTTTCTGAAAGACAAGAACGACGTGTTCTGGCTGGTCACCGTGCCGGATGACGCGCGGGTGGACCTAAAGGCCTTGCCAGCCGCTATCGGTTGTGGCCGGGTCAGTTTTGGTAAGGCTGAGGATATGGAACGACTGCTTGGAATATCGCCGGGGTCAGTCACTGCGTTGTCAGCAATTAACGATGCTGATGGCGCCGTTCGCTTCGTGCTCGATGCGCGCTTGGCGGAGGCGGACATCATCAACTGCCACCCGTTACGCAACAGCGCAACGGTCAGCCTGTTGTCAAAGGATCTTGTTCGAGCGCTGGATCACTGGCAACACCCGCCACTCATCGTGCTTATTCCGGTACTGGACCCAATATGACACT
>JANPAM010000187.1:0-2178 GCA_031429915.1 Sphingomonadales bacterium
GTTAAAACTAAGTTCTATTTGTATAAATACAGTTAGTTAGAGGTAGTCCGAAAATAGCGCTGTCCTACATATAACCATATCGGTTATATGATTCGCGCCATCATGGCTGCGGTCTAGAACGTGGGTCGGGGTGGCGGGAATACCGGGGCTTGCCCCGGCGCGGTCGGCGCGAAAGGGAGGATGCTTCGGACCCAAAAAGGGCCTGTTGCATCAAGCTCTGATTAGCGCACACACGGCCGGATGTGGTGGAGAAATCCGCCCCGCTTTTTCTCGAAAGGGAGCCAGCGGCCTTTGGGGCTTTAACGCACCTTCACCCCGAAGGAGGCAGTCCGGACATGATAAAGGCGGCCCAGGGCACCAAGCCTGATGGAACAAGTGGGCCTTAATCAACTAACGCCATCAGCCGGAAGCATCCTTCAGCGCTTCCGCGTCGACCGTCCCCTCTTTATCGCGCACCACAAATGTGCCCACGGTCTGTAGGAAATTATCTAACAAATGTAGGAAATGTTGTTGCCGGGTAGGGCGATCAAGCAACTTTGGATTCAGTACCCAATATCAACGGATCATTCCTGCTAATCTCGACTGTGGTGCGGCTGATGTTCGGAACGCCGTTCGATGACTTATGCTTGAATTTGCCCTCAACTTGGCCACCCGGCGCAATCGTCAGGTTCTCGTAAGTCACATCGCCGGAAACCCGCGCGCTGGCTTCGATCACCAATTCACCCGCCTCGATTGATCCTTCGACCTGACCCGAGAGCCGTGCGGATTGAGCAACAACCTTGCCCGAGATCAGGCTGCCTTCGCCTTGCACGAGATTGCCGCAGGTCACATCGCCCTGCACCTTGCCGTCTATATGCAAATCGACTCGTGCATTCAGGTTGCCGACGATTTCCACATCCGAAGCGATAATCGAAAAAGTATGTCCGGAATTGCCCACCGCGTTACGACTTTTTTGCGGAGGTAGCGTCGCGAGTTCCGGCGACGGCTTGGATTTCGAGAACATCGGGATTAGCCTCCAAAAATTTGCGCGGGTTGATCGCCTGACCGTTCAGGCGGACCTCGAAATGCAGATGGCTGCCGGTCGAACGACCCGTGCTTCCCATCCGCGCGATTTGTACGCCACGTTTGACCTGCTGGCCAAGTGCCACGTCGAAGCCCGAAAGATGGGCATAACGCGTTACCAAACCATTAGCGTGGGTGATTTCGATACAGTTACCATAGCCCGATTGAACGCCCGCCGAGGTTACCTTGCCCTCGGCTGCGGCCAAAATTGCTGTGCCCGTCGGGCCTTTGAAATCAAGCCCACTGTGCATTGCGCCAGCGCCGGTAAACGGATCGTGGCGGTAACCAAATCCGCTCGACATCAACATGACGGCGGCGGGCATCGATGTCGGGATTGCGGCCAACGCGCGCTCCATTGCGTCCATCTTGTTGAGCGAGACGGCCAATCGCGCAAAGCGTGGGTCGCGCACGTCCTTTTTGGGACTTCCAAAGAAAGGTATGAACAGGCCACCCTGTGCAGTGTCGGCCTGACGCGCGAGATTTTCGGGGTTAAGGCCAAATTGGCGAATGGCGGCTTCGGCTTTGCGGGTCCGGACCTCGGCAACTTTGGTCAGTTTTTCGGCGAACCGGATTTGCCGGGCTTCAATCTGTGCAAGGCCAGCGGCTTCGGGAACGAGCGAACTGATTTTTTTAACCGTTTTATCTTCTTGGGTTTCAGTTGTCGTCAGGTCGCTGGCTGTTGCCGGGTCGAGATATTGCTCGTTGAGGCTTTCAAGCATCGTCTGGCGTCGCTCGAGATCCTTCGTCACATCGTCAATAGAGTTGCGGTAACTGGCAACGCGTTCTTCGGCCGATTGAACTTTGGCTTGTTGCTCGCTCAGCTTCATGCGCTCGAACGATACGCTAAACTGGTTGACTGCCATGCCAAGCGTAATCACCAGCCACACGCCGACAATAACAGCCGCAATAGACGCAACGCGACGTTGCAGGATAGCAGAGATTTTTATGAACCGAACTTGCCCATTGGCCCGCATGAAAAATTCGCGGTCAACAAACCATCCGGCCATCCGGTTTTTCCAACCGGTTAAATTGGCCCCTAGCGACACGACCCACCCCATTATTATTTATTTGTGAGGCGCGCCTAGCAGAGGAACTTATTGCTTGCGAATCAGTTAT
>JANPAM010000188.1:0-1765 GCA_031429915.1 Sphingomonadales bacterium
CCCCTGGCCAAGGGCGGTCGAATCGATCCCGCTGGCATTGGTCTGGCGACCGATCGCGGTCGCCTGTGCGGCGATCGCTTCGGCGCTGTTGCCGAGCGCGGTGGTGTTGGCCGCGGTGGCATCGGCTTCCCAACCGATCGCGGTCGATCCGATCCCGGTCGCGCTGCTGTCGCCGCCGATCGAGGTGGCATGCACCCCGGTCGCCTGCGCCAGGCTGCCGATCGCCACATTGTCGTCGGTCGCGCCGCCGCCGGTGGTGTTGTTGGCGACAGCGCCAGTGCCGATGGCAATGGCGTCGACCCCGACCGCCGAGGCCGACTGCCCCACTGCGATGCTGGTCGTTCCAGTGGCAACCGACGATTCGCCGATGGCGATGGCATCGTCACCGATGGCAGCCGCGCCGGGACCGGTGCTGTTGGCCTGGAAGTAGATATTATCCGCCGAGGCCGCCGTCAGCGCGGCAATCTGGCCGTCCTGACCATCGTCACGGGCATCCTGGCTGATGACGAACGTATTGAACGACGCGTCCTGCGCATCGTCACGCGCGTCCTGGTTGGTAACGAAGGTGTTGAATGCCGCATCCTGGCCATCGTCACGCGTGTCCTGGTTGACCAGGATGGTATTGATCTGTCCGCCGTTGACCGCTTCGGTCGACCCGGCCGCGATTGCGCCGCCGGTCACGCCGCTGATGGTGCGATTGCCGACATTGACCTGGTTGTCGGCGGTGGTGGTCGTATTGGTACCAAGCGCAACCGAGTTGATATGGATCGCCTGTGCGCCCTGACCGAGGGCAGTGGAATCCATCATCGTCGCCCCGGCGCCCGCGCCAAGGGCGGTCGAATTGATGCCCGTGGCGAAA
The DNA here is from genome assembly GCA_031429915.1 of Sphingomonadales bacterium. Classification (GTDB taxonomy): domain Bacteria; phylum Pseudomonadota; class Alphaproteobacteria; order Sphingomonadales; family Sphingomonadaceae; genus Sphingorhabdus_B. The sequence continues at coordinate 860 of JANPAM010000188.1, forward strand.
GAAATCGTGCCGATGGCGGTGCTGTTGGCTTGCGAGGCGTCGGCCCCGAGGCCAACCGCGACCGCGAAGATGTCGGTTGCCTGGGCGGAACTGCCGACTGCGGTGCTGCCGTCGCCGCTGGCGTTGCTAAGGTCGCCGCACGCCAGGCTGCTTGCCCCGGTCGCAGTCGCGCCTCGGTCGCTGTCGATCGTGCCACCGGAATCGATGAGTTCGCAGGTGAATTGCGCCGATGCCGGCGTGGCCGTCAACGATGTGGCCAGCACAATGGCCGAGCCGGCGAGAAGAATCTTCATGTTCATGGGAAACCCCTTCAGTCTCGCGTCACGCGGGACGGCGACGCCAGCGGTAGAGACGGTCCAAGCGTGGATTTGGATGCAGGCTCGAAGGATGATCGCTCGTAGCTCGGGAAAAGCGTGGCCTGACGGCATCACTTTTCGTGACGCTTCCGGTCCAACCATCGAAAATTCCTCGGTTTTTCGTCGTTACTGTTATTGTTCCTATTCGACGGTTAATTTACCGACTCACTTGGATGCTCGGGCCGACAATGGCCCGCGCCGCGCGCCATGCTTGACCGGACTTCCCACCGGGACGGCTAGCGAGTAACGCCAACTCATCCCCGGGGGAGCGCTGAAGGAAACTTCGCGGCGCTTGAGAGGCCTGCACGAGCAGGCGACCCGTTGAACCTGATCCGGCCCCTCATCGTCGAGGACTCACCGGCGTAGGGAGGGCGCGGCACACGGTCCGTTCCCTCCATGATGGAGAAGTGACTGATGGCCGACGTTGACCCCAAGATTTCCACCGCCCCTGCGGTCACCACTGGCCCGATCCGCGGTTCGCGCAAGATCCATGTCGGGCCACTCAAAGTTGCGATGCGGAGCGTCGATCTCGAGCCGTCGGCGGGCGAGG
>JANPAM010000189.1:0-3391 GCA_031429915.1 Sphingomonadales bacterium
AGCCTCCCGCGCCTGTCCCGACGATGCGGGCATCTGGAATTTACTCGGCCTTGTACTGATGCGCAAAGGCGAGAACGATGCGGCTGCGGAGGCGTTCGGGCAAGCAGGCATTCTGGCACCCAACGACGCGAGCATATTGAACAACCATGCGCTGGCGTTGCTGCAGAAAGGCGACGTTCAACTTGCAATGCAGCAGCTCGATATTGCCGCCGCGACTTCGCCCGACAATGCAATGGTTGCTGCGAACCGCGATTTCGTTTCGGGTATGCTGGGCCTCATGCCCGCCCGCCGCGTACAGGAAAGCGACGCCGTTTTTGGCGCTCGCCTGATCAGTCACGCGCAAGGTGCTAAAGCGGCGTCCAATGGTGGGCAAGCCAATGCGCTCTTTGCGCGTGCAGTGTTGTCCAGGGGCCGGTTCGACCAAAATATCTGGTCGGAAATCCAGTCGAAAGAAGGCCCTCCGTGATTGAACCAAATCAGATTGTAGCCGGGATCTGGGTCATAACGTTGGTCGCCGCTGCTCTGTCCGATTTACGTTCGTTTCGGATTTCCAACGTCTTTCCGGCAATCCTGATCTTGCTTTTCGTCACGGCCTATGGCTTCGCGGGTTTTTCACAAGCGCTTTGGCAGAATCTGTTTCATTTCATGCTGGCGCTCATCGTCGGAATGGTGCTGTTCGGACGTGGCTGGATTGGCGGCGGCGATGCCAAACTCTACGCGGCGGTCGCTTTATGGTTCGGCTGGACTGGAGCAGCTACGTTGATCTTTCTAACAGGGTTGGCCGGGCTTGTGCTGGCGATCGCGTTTGTTGCCGCCCGAATGATGGGCTTGCGCAAAAATGTTCCTAAGGAGGACCGGCGTATTCCCTACGGCGTAGCGATATCCGCCGGTGCAATACTGTGTGCCATCTGGAGCGGCTGGAGCACCATATTCCCGGAATTCAGTTTATAGCGGGCGCTAAATACCAATGACCAAGCGCCTCGGATTTGCGATGATTGCGCAAGGTACTGAGACCACAACTCGAGAAGCAGAGTTAGCACCGTTTGATTCGGATGAGGAGCGGGGCTATCGTTATGGAAAAGCAATGTCCGCTTCACAAACCACAAAATTGGGCTGATTAGATCATCCGTCAGTCTCGGCGGACGTCGCCCAAGCTATTGTATTCGGTTATCCTGTGGCATAATTTCAGACATACGGAAGCCTATGTTTGGCGACGTAACCTGACATGATCTACAGCTGTCATCTTGTAACAATAGTGTCCTTTCAAAATCATTGCGTAGTAGTGCTAGGAGCAAAAGGCTGCGTCGTGAATGCTCCGGTTAAACATAACAAATCCGCAATCTGGCTTTTACCATCCAATCATGTCTGCGGCCTTTTGATGTGATAAGTGAAGCCGTGCCGGTCAGCAAACCAGCCTTTTTTCTTAACGTTTGGACCTAATTATTAAAAATCGATACTAAGTCGGCCATAAAGGAACCGTCCACTAAATCCGAAAGGTGATTGCGAGCTGTAAGGCAGGAACGCGGTATTTAGCCCGAAGTTAAAACCGTTGACGGTCCCAAAAGGAGCGCGGTCAGGATATTCGTCGAGAAGGTTGTTGGCCCCTACAGCCAGGCTGATAAACTCCGTGGGCTTGAACCGCAACTCGAGATCGACAACCCACTTCGGTGACAAGGTAAGATCGCCAGGCGCCGCACCCTGCGCGATAGTGATATCATTTGACGGACCTGGTAAGAAGACTTTGCCAAAACGATTTGCGTTTGCAGTTAGTCCGAAATTATCGATATCCCAAGACAAGCCTAAATTGACCTTATCGCTCGGTTGGCCGTCTGTCAGTCGAAGTGATTCAGGACGCGCAAATAAACGTTGCGCAGTAAATCCGCTAAATACCCGGCGGTCAGTAATCTTTGTGTTGTTGATGTTCAACCCTGCGTTCAGTCGTAGCTTGCCCAGTCCAAAGTCGGGAACTCGATAGCTGGCTACAACGTCTATCCCCTGCGTTTTAGTATCGATACCGTTTACAAAGAAGCGCGCTGAGGTGCCCACGACGCCTGCGGCATTTAAAATTGCGACCACATCAGCACCCTGAAGGTTTTCGGTCAAGGTAATCCGGTCTCTGATTTTGATGTTGTAATAATCAACGGTGACATTCAGCCCCGAGAACATCGAAAACGTTACACCGGCACCAAAGTTTAAGGATTTTTCCGCATCCAGTGGCTGAGAACCGAGCGCCACCGCAATGGGCGAGCTAACTGGAAATGTACCGATTTCGATTAACTGCCCGTTGACATTATTCGTCGAAGTCGTTGAAAAAAACTGTTGGGCAAGTCCGGGCGCGCGGAACCCGGTTGATACCGATCCACGCAATGCAATGCCCTCAATCGGCTCCAACCTCGCGGCCACTTTGCCATTCACCGTGTTGCCGAAATCAGAGAAATGTTCGAACCGACCAGCGGCTTGAACGTTAAAGGCATCGCTGATGTCAGTATCGAGTTCGACATATCCCGCATAGCTGTCGCGCGATTCATCAACGGCTGTGCGTGGGCTAAAGCCCGGAAAAACCTGCGCCCCGGGGGCTCCGCCATTAGTGAAGAAAAACGGGCCAGCAACATAGCTTTGCACTTCACCAGGACGAATTTTATAGTTCTCATTCCGGTATTCTGCGCCCAACGCTAAAGACACAGGGTTGGCAAGCCCCAGTTCCATATCTCGGCGAACATCAAGATTAACCGCTGTTTGGCCCGAACGCAGACCGCCTGCGTCGAACTTGCGAGCGCTTACAAGACCGCCCAACGAAACGTTGAAGCTGTTTTCAATCGAATAATCGAGACGGTTAGAACCATATACAACTGAAAGATCAGCGTCCCAGCCACTCACTTCACCCCGCAGACCGACAGCGGCCGAAATGTCGTTAATGTTAGTATTGATTAAAGGAAGGAAACCGTCGGGATAGAACGGGACGGAACCGTTAGGGTTAGCGGCAAAGTCACGGTTTCGGGCATCAAGTGCGCGACGATAAAAGCCCGCACCATTAGCGTCACGTACACCGTAGCTGCCAAAGTAATAAAGCTCGACTGCCTCCGACAGCTGAGTTCCGGCGTTAATAAAGAAATTGAAATCCTTGGACTCGCCATCACCAAAACGGTGGCTGAAACGGTTGAATGAAAGTTCGCGAGGGTCGTTAATGCCCGCATACTGGCGGCGTATGTCTGCTCCAGACCGGTTTGTCGGACTTCGATCTTTATACTCGGCTGTAAAATTGAGGTAGTTTCCGTCTCCTACGGGCAATCCGATATTTGTCGCTAAGGTGTAAGTTTCACCATCTCGGCGTTTCCGATCGCTGGTTGACAACGTAACCGTCGGGTCGCCGGTAGCCGTGGTCGGTTGAGTA
>JANPAM010000190.1:0-4284 GCA_031429915.1 Sphingomonadales bacterium
GGTTTATGCGGCACGAAATTGCCGTCGGTCTCGGGCTCTTCCAACCCGCGCCGGATAATGAGTTCAGCCATGTTCGCTATATGTGCTGTGTGGGGGGTGAGGGCAAGGATGGCTTATTGAATTGTGCATAATTAAATAAACGCTCGTTGTTTGATCAGGCTGCCATCCAGTGTTGCGTTTCTGCGTTGAGCGCTACAGAATAGATATGCTGGTGTGAAGGAGAGAAATCATGCGCAAATTTTTGTTGGTCGGCGCGGCGGCCTTGGCGATAACGGCTTGCTCGGACAAGGGGGCCGATGCGGACGGCGACGGCAAGGTAAGCGAAACCGAGGCAAAGGCCGAAATGGCGGACGGTGGCGCAATGGCGATGCAGCCGGGGCAATGGGAAACCAAGATCAGCTTTAGCGAAATTGAAGCCAAGGGACTGCCACCCAAGGCGCAGGAGATGATGAAGGCCAAGATGGCCGAAGGCATGAGCACCAAAAGCTGCATAACCAAGGAGCAGAGCGAGAAACCGGGTGCTGATTTCTTCGGCGCTCCACCAGAGGCCAATTGCACTTTTGATGAACTTAATCGGTCGGCCAGCAGCATGAAGGTTTCGATGACCTGCAAGCCGGCGCCCGATATGACGATCAAGAGCAAGATGGACGGCACATTTGGCAAGACGACCTATTCGATGAACATCGTCCAAAGTACCGAAGGGATGCCAACGGGCACAATGAAGATGACCGGCAAAATCGAGGGCAAGCGGCTTGGGGATTGTCCGGCGTGATGAAGTTCGGAGTCGCAACCGGAGCGATACTGCTCACCTTGTCAGCGTGTTCGGACAGTAGCGCCGACCGCGATGGTAATGGCTCGGTCAATGAGTCCGAACGAGCGGCTGAAATGAAAGCCGACGGTCTTATTCCGATGAAGCCGGGACGCTGGGAGACAAAGTTTACCTTCACTGAAATTGCTGTACCGACGCTGGGGAAAGCGGAAAAGCAGCAGATCATGGACCAGATGGCGAAAGGCGCATCGAGCGTTTCGTGTCTTTCCGAAGCCGAGGCCAAACAACCCGGGGCCGATTTTTTCGGCGGCGAGGGTGCCGATAAATGCGTTTACCGGACTTTCGACGTGTCGGGCCAGTCGGTCAAGATGGGTCTCCGCTGCGGTATGGAGGGAATGGGCTCGGTCGATATGGACCTCGATGGAACGATGACCGATGCGACATTCGATTTCGATACGGTGATGGCGCTTCGCCTGCCGATGGTCGGCAAAGTTAGACTTAAGGGCACAGCGCTTGGCAAACATGCGGGAATTTGCACGGGTAAGGAATGATGCGAGCGGTTGTGCTGGTGCTGGCGTTGCTGCTCTCGGGCTGTGTCAGCGCTCCGGTTGAGACGGCGACAAACGGAAGCATCCAGCCTGCCAAGGTTAAGGTTGATTTCACCGCCAACAGCATTTCGACCGATTTTGTCGAGGGCGATGCCGGGGTAGCGGGGCGCAAGGTCACAATTGATAATCCGGTGCGCGTTGCCTCGATTTCAAAGCTTGTCGTGGCATTGGGCGCAATTCGGCTGGTCGAGGCGGGCAAGCTCAACCTCGACCGCGATGTCGGCAGCTATCTCGGCTGGCAGGTGCGCAATCCTGCTTTCCCCGATGCGCCAGTGACGATGCGGCAGTTGCTCTCACACCGAAGCGGCCTGCGCGACAAGATCGACTATATCGTGCCGTTGGATGGCGATCTGTCGTTAGTGTTGGCGAAGCCCGAAGCATGGGAGGCGAAACATGCGCCGGGGGCGTATTTCTCTTATGCCAACATCAATTCGCCACTGATCGCTGCCGTAATGGAAAGCGCGACCGGCGAACGATTTGACCGGCTGATGGCTCGACTGGTGTTGGAACCATTGAAGCTCGATGCCTGTTATAACTGGGGCGCTGGATGCAGCGACGGCAGGCGAGCGCAGGCGGTGACGTTGCTTCGGCCCAATGGCGACCTGGCGCGCGACGCGGCGATTACCGGCAAGGATACATGCGCTGTCTATCCAGCTAGCGACGGCAGTTGCAACGTCGAGAAGCTTTACAAGCTGGGGCGCAATGGTTCGGCGTTCAGCCCGCAGGGCGGGCTTCGAATTTCAGCGCGCGATCTGGCGAAGATCGGCCAAGTGCTGCTGAGCGAGGGCAAGCCTCTGCTGTCGCGAAAGACTTTTGCCGAAATGATCGGCCCCGTCTGGCGCTTTAACGGTAGCAATGGCGATGACGACAAGGGTTACTTCAAGGCTTATGGCCTTGGCGTCCACTGGCTCGACGACGGCAAGGGTAATCAATGGATCGGTCACGTTGGCGAGGCCTATTCGCTCCGCGCTGGTTTCTGGGTCAATCGCCAAACAGGCAAGGGCTTTGTCCGCTACGTAACGATGGTCGATGAATTTGCGCCCGTCGGCAATTGTTTCGAAAGCTGCCCCTGATGGCCCGTAAAAACCGCGATTGGGAAAACGATGCCGAGGTCGAGCCTGCACCGGTCGTGCATTGCTGGCTGTGCAGCCGCCCGATGGGCGCGGAAACCGTATGGCACCACCCGGTCCCCAAAAGCCGGGGCGGGCGAGAACAACAGCCGGTTCACCCAATCTGCAATAAAACCATCCACGCCAATTTCACCAACAGCGATCTTGAAAAGCGCTATTCGACCGCCGAGGCACTGCTTGCCAACGAAGAAATCGGGCGGTTCGTGGCCTGGGTTGCCAACAAACCGCCCGACTTTGACTCAGCCGTTAAGAACCGGCGTTAACGTTCAGCCGCGGTCGAAGAAATCAACCGCCCCGGTGTCGAGGTCATAATAAGCGCCGACGACCCTTACCTTCCCGGCCTTGATCGGATCGGCAAGAATCGGGTCTGACGATTCGCGCAGTGCTCTTGCCACATGGCGGACATTCATGTGAATGGCGTGATCGACCAGATCGGTCTTGTCGCCAAGCGTCGCCTGCGCATCAAGCACAGCCGGCAAAATCGGCTGCACCATTCGGGTCAGCGACGGTGGCAATTGGCTGTTACTGGTCACAAGCTTGGTGGCAGCATCGACCGCCCCGCACCGTTCATGGCCGAGCACAACGATCAGCGGGGTACCCAAAGCCGCGATGGCGTATGCGATCGATCCGTAACCGGCATCATCGACATAATTGCCTGCGGTGCGAACGATGAACAATTCGCCAAGCCCGCCGCCGAACAGATGCTCCGGTCCAACCCGCGAGTCAGCGCAGCCCACCAGAACGGCGAACGGAGACTGGCTTTTGGCAAGCTCCAACCGGCGCTTTGTTGAATTGTCGGTTACCGGAATCTCGTCGGCTACAAACCGCCGGTTGCCGCTGATCAACTTTGCCAAAGCCTGGTCAGGGGTCATCATTGGCTTTGCTGCAGTTTTGCTGCCGTCTGCCGCGATGGCAGGGCCACTTGTGGCTATAAATGCAGCGCCTGCCGTCAGCGCGGTAAGGCCAAGCAAATTGCGACGGTCAATTGTGGAAGGTCTATCGGTCATTGGGGGTTCTCCTGTGGGTTGTTTGTAGCATTAAGAATTTCAGGCAGCGCCTCGCCTCGGGTTTTCCAAAGCGAGAATAATATTCCGCCCAGAATGAGGGCAAAGGTCGCTGCCAAACTCATTACGGGAGGGAATTTATCGCCATCCATGATGAAGTCCGAGACGAAGATCTTTGTTCCGATAAACACCAGCACGAGAGCAAGGGCATATTTGAGATAGTGGAAACGGTGCACCATCGCGGCCAGTGCAAAGTACAATGCGCGCAGGCCCAATATCGCCATGATGTTCGATGTGTAGACGATGAAGGTATCGGTGGTGATCGCAAAGATCGCAGGCACACTATCCACCGCAAAGACAAGATCGGCCAAGTTGATAACCACCAGCGCCAGGAACAACGGCGTCGCTGCGCGGACCATCTTTCCGGTTTTCTCATCGGGCACCTTCACAAAGAACTTCTCGTCGTAAAGCTCCTTCGTTACCCGCATATGTTTCGAGATGAACTTGACCACCGAGTTTTTGGCGATGTCCATTTCCTGGTCACCGGTAAATAGCATTTTGATGCCAGTCGCGATCAGGAACGCGGCAAAAATATACAGCACCCAGTAATATTCCTGGACGATGGCTGCACCCGCCGCGATCATGATACCGCGCAAGAAGATCACCGCGATGATGCCCCACAAAAGCGCGCGGTACTGGTATTTGCGCGGGATCGCGAAGAAGGTAAAAATCAGGCTGATGACAAAGACATTGTCGATCGACAGCGCCTTTTC
>JANPAM010000191.1:0-2151 GCA_031429915.1 Sphingomonadales bacterium
GACTCGCCAGCCGGAATTTTCCTTTTAGAACATCAGGTTAGCAAGGCCGACTTCAACAGCTACGGAGCGAGGCGAGGCCACCACGAAGTCATGATGCGCGGCACTTTCGCCAACATCCGGATCAAGAACGAAATGGTCCCCGGCATCGAAGGCGGCATGTCGCGTTACGGAAAGGAAGTCATGCCGATCTATGACGCCGCCATGAAGCACAAGGCCGACGGCACGCCGCTGGTTGTGATTGCCGGCAAAGAATATGGTACCGGCTCGTCACGCGACTGGGCGGCAAAGGGCACCAACCTGCTCGGCGTGCGCGCGGTTATCGTCGAAAGCTTCGAGCGAATTCACCGCTCGAACCTCGTCGGAATGGGCGTATTGCCCCTTCAATTCATGGAAGGTGAAAGCCGCGCGACTTTGGGCCTGACGGGTGACGACATGTTTACGATCACCAGCGTAGCCAAACTTCAGCCGCGCCAGAGTGTCACTGTTCAGGTGACAAAGCCCGACGGAACGACGTTCAACTTCGACACGCTCTGCCGCATCGACACCGCGAACGAGGTAGAATATTTCATGAACGGCGGCATCCTGCATTATGTGCTGAGGAAATTGGCGGCTTAGCAGCAACCTTCATTACGGTCCGTTCGCCTCGAGCGAAGACGAGAGGCCGTGAGGTTGTGCGCGACGGATGGGTGTCTCGTCTTCGCTCGACACGAACGGGCTTTGATTAGTTGCGGCTTAAAACCAACAGCGCCGATTTCAAATGCGGCGCATCGATCATTTTGCCGTCTAGTTGCAACACGCCAGCGCCGGGGTTAGCAGCGAAGGCGTCGACCACGGCTTGTGCGTGAGCGAGCTGTTCGGCCGATGGCGTTAATCCGGCATTGATTGTCGCCACCTGCTTTGGGTGGATCGCCAGCATTCCGGTAAAGCCATCGCGCGCAGCACGTGCCACATAGGACGACAGCCCCGCTTCATCGCCGATGTTCGGAAACACCGTGTCAATCGCAGCGACTCCCGCTGCGTGGGCGGCAAATAACGTCAGCGAACGGACCATCTCATAAGGCGCGGTGTAGCTTCCGTCCGGCTCGCGCGATGTCGCTGCCCCCACGGCGGCGGGCAAATCCTCTGCGCCCCAGCTCACCCCCGCCAGATAATGCGAAACCTCGCGTAAGGTGCCGAGATCGAACACCGCGCCGGGCGTTTCGGTCGCAATCGGCAAGACCGGCGGGCAATCGCCATCCTGACTGTCCGCGACCGCCGCTGCTTCCGCGCGTAACCAGTTGACCGAACGCGCACCTTCAGCCTTGGGCAGAACGATGCCGTCGGGCATATAGGGCAGCACCGAGGCCAGATCATTATGCGCCAGATGACTGTCCTGCGGGTTAACGCGAATGAACACCGGCACCGGCCGGTCACCCGACAAATACTCCGCCGCGGCCTCGCGCGCAGCCACCTTGCGGTCGAGCGCGACCGAATCTTCGAGGTCGATGATGATGGCATCGGCGCCGCTGCCCGAAGCCTTGGCAAAGCGGTCGGGCCGGTCACCGGGGACGAAAAGGAGAGAGCGGAGTTTCATGAAATCACCCTTAAACGTTTGTGACCGGCTTGGCGAGGTTCAAGGTGACGGCTGTGCAGATGAGGTTGTTCGAGCCTCATTTTGTAAAAAAGGCGCGAAGACACGAAGGCGCAAAAAAATGTGCTTTCGCGGCGAAGCCGCAATCAAATATTCAAGTGAGAATTGAGTGCTGCCGCAGCCAAACCCAACAACTTCCTTCGTGCCTTTGTGCCTTAGCGCCTTTTTTACATTTCTTTTTTCAAAAGCGCCGCTCGCTCGCAACTGCACACAACCTCGTCGCGCTGGTTGAGGCAGCGGTGGAAGAAGGTGACGATGCCCCCATCGGGGCGCGATTTGCTTTCCTTCAGTGCGATAACTTCGGTATCTGCGCGCAGCGTGTCACCGAGGAATACTGGTTTGGGCATGACAAGCTTGTCATAGCCCAAATTGGCAACCAGCGTGCCGAGCGTGGTGTCGCCGACCGACAGCCCGACCATGAGGGCAAAGGTGAAGGTGCCGTTGACGAGGATCTGCCCGAACTCGCTCGCCTTCGCCGCCTCGACGTCGATATGCAGCGGCTGCGGGTTGTGAGTCATCAC
>JANPAM010000192.1:0-2330 GCA_031429915.1 Sphingomonadales bacterium
CTTGGTTGGAATGCCTCACCCACTGCACAGGTGATATTCGACAATGTGAAAGTGCCCGTTGAAAACCGCGTCGGTGCGGAAGGCGACGGTTTCCGGTTTGCAATGGCGGGACTTGATGGCGGGCGTCTGAATATTGGCGCATGTTCGCTTGGCGGTGCGCAAAGGTGCCTCGATGAGGCGATCAAATACACCAAGGAGCGGCAGCAATTTGGTCAGCCAATTGCGGATTTCCAGAACACGCAATTTATGCTCGCCGATATGGCGACCGACCTCGAGGCGGCGCGGGCTTTGCTGTATATGGCGGCGGCCAAAGTGACTGCAAATTCACCCGACAAGTCGCGTTTCTCGGCGATGGCAAAGCGGCTGGCGACCGATAATGGTTCATCCATCGTAGATCGCGCGCTGCAACTGCATGGCGGTTACGGCTATCTGCGCGATTATCCCATCGAAAGGTTCTGGCGCGATCTGAGAGTGCATTCGATCCTTGAGGGCACCAATCAGGTCATGCGAATGATCATCGGTCGGGATCTGCTTCGCCAATGACCACGGACATTATTACCCGCGTCGAAGGTCATGCAGGCATCATCAGCCTGAACCGTCCAGCGGCGCTTCACGCGCTGACGCTCGACATGGTCCACGCGATGACCGAGGCACTGCTCAAGTGGCAAAAATCGAGCAAGGTGAAATGCATCATCATCGACCATGCCGAAGGGCGTGGCTTTTGCGCGGGTGGCGATATCGCATTTCTGCGCAATTCTGCGTTAAATGACGGCGGCAAGACCGGGCGACAGTTTTTTCACGATGAATATCAACTCAATCATCTACTGTTTACCTACCCAAAGCCCGTTGTGGCCGTCATGGACGGCATTTGCATGGGTGGAGGCGTCGGGATATCGCAGCCAGCAAAGTTTCGTGTAGCGACTGAAAATACACGATTTGCCATGCCCGAAACGGGCATCGGGCTTTTTCCTGATGTCGGGGGCGGCTGGTATCTGTCGAGGCTTGAGGGACGGGTCGGGCAGTTTCTGGCGCTTACCGGTGCGCGGATTGCCGGGTCGGGCTGTTTCGAACTTGGCCTTGCCACACATTATTTGTTGTCCGATTCACTAATGGAAGCCAAGGCGCGAATTGCATCGGAGGATATCGAACGCATCGACGGGATTTTGGGTACGCTGTCGGCTACGCCGCCGCCCTCAAAAATTGTCGAAACCTTGTTCGACATCAACCGCCATTTTGCCTCCGACCGGTTCGAAGATATCCTTCTCAGTCTTGAAGGCGACCACAGCGGTTGGGCGATGAGGGAATTGGCGACGTTAAGGACCAAGAGTCCCCAAACGTGTAAAGTGGCGTTGCGCCAACTGGCAGAAAGTGCAGCGCTCGATGACTTTGCTGACAATATGGCAATGGAATATCGGATCGGTAGCCGAGCGCTTCTCCGCCCGGATTTTGCAGAAGGCGTCCGTGCCGTAATCGTCGACAAGGACAATTCGCCCAAGTGGAACCCGGCAACACCCGAGGGCGTGACCGAAGAGCTAGTGGACAGCATATTTGCACCATTGCCAGCGAATGAGGAATGGAAGCCGCTATGAGTTATGAGACCATCCTCGTTGAACAGTGCGACGCCGTGACGCTTGTCACCTTAAACCGTCCACAGGCGTTGAATGCACTGAACAGTCAGGTTCTGGCTGATTTGATCACTGCCTTTGCTGTTTATGATGCCGATGAAAGTCAGCGCTGCGCGGTGCTGACCGGGAGTGAAAAGGCATTTGCGGCGGGTGCCGATATTAAGGAAATGCAAAGCCAGTCATTTGCTGAAATGTATGCCAGCAATTTTTTCGGCGGATACGAACGGATCACCGCAACTCGCAAGCCCTGGATTGCGGCAGTTAATGGTTTTGCCTTGGGCGGCGGATGCGAAGTGGCGATGATGGCAGATTTCATCATCGCTGGCGACAATGCCAAATTCGGTCAGCCCGAAATCAAGCTGGCGGTGACGCCTGGAATGGGCGGATCGCAGCGGTTGACGCGTGCCTTTGGCAAAGCCAAGGCGATGGAAATGTGCCTCACCGGACGGATGATGGACGCAGCAGAAGCGGAACGATCCGGGTTGGTCGCGCGCGTCGTTCCCGCAGCCGATTTGGTCGAGGAGGCTATCAAAACCGCGACAGCTATCGCCGCGATGGCTCCGCTAGCGGCAATTGCTACCAAGGAAATGGTCAACGCCGCTTTTGAAACCACGTTGCAGCAAGGCATCGTCTTTGAACGCCGCCTGTTCCACGGACTGTTTGGTAGCGATGATCAAAAGGAAGGGATGGCGGCATTTGTCGAAA
>JANPAM010000193.1:0-1675 GCA_031429915.1 Sphingomonadales bacterium
CATTTTTTGGGCAATGAACGGCGGAGTGATTTGCTCGATCCCAATACCGCAGGATTGCATCTCTTCGTTGCACATATCGCAAACGAACTTGAAATTGACCAGGATCATGTTTTCCAATTAATCGATATCGGCTCCAGCGCGCCGTTCGTCATCATGCTGCGCGCCGTCGGTCTCGATGCCGAACGCGCAATGGCTATAATGTACCTGTTCAAGGGCTTCGCGCTCACACCGCGAGACATTGGCCTCTTCGATAGAGGTTTCGTTCAATTGGAACAGGACGTCGCAAAGGCCGAGGTCCGCCGATGGGCTTATGCGCGCGGACAGTTCCTCATGTTTCCGCATAGTGGCAAGCTCGGCGCATGATGACCGGCGCAACTCTTGCCCAGCCAATCAAAGGCGGGGTGGCCAGCGATGGCCGGTTGGTTTTCGCCGACGATGCGCTTCGCCGGTTGCACTACCGTGCCGGGGGCGTGGAAGGTGGGGTGCTGGCGATACCGGCTTTGGGCGCGCTTGCTGCGTTGACCCACCAGTTAAAGATGCGGCTCTCGCGTGCTGTCAAAGTTGCGGACGCTGAAGAAGATCTGGAACTGTGGGTTGAGGCAGTACTTGATGACGGTATAGCGCGTTTGTCGATTCAAAGTTGGCGTGCATCGGTGCCCCGCATGTTGCCAGCGGAAACCGCAATTACCACCCAACATTTCGATGAATTGGCAGGCGTTTCGACACTGGATTTTGACGCGGGTCTTCGCCTGATTGGCGCGCATGGCAATATCGCAACGTTTCTGGATCGACGCGATTTCGGAGAAGCTGCTGCGAATGTACTGACCAAGATTATTAAAGATCGCGAGCAAGTGGACGTGATTGCCGGTGCTATGGTTTCGGGGCGCGACTTGGCACCAATCGCCACAAAAACTGACGGTGCTGCAATCCTGATTTCAGGAAAGCCAACGCACACGGATGATGGTGCATTTACAGGCTATCGTTGCAGCCTTCAGATCGTCACCGAACAGGTGGCGTCGGAACCCGCCACGGCTTCGGTCGGTTTCTTGTTCGGTCGTCAACTGGCCCCGGTTTTGCGCCAGCCACTCGGTCGTATCATCGCCAATGCTGAAACCATTGGCAGCGAACTCAACGGCCCGATCCGCGAAAATTACGCGTTATATGCCAAAGATATTGCAAACGCGGCGCGCCATCTGGTCGCGCTGATCGATGATTTGGGCGACCTTGAAGTTGTGGAGCAGGTGGATTTTTCGACAGCCAAGGATAAAATCGAGCTTGGCGATGTTGCCCGGCGTGTCGCAGGCCTGTTGGCGCTAAAGGCAGCCGATCATAGCATCCGGATTGTCACACCGACAGAAGCCGAGACAGTACCTGCGGCCGCGGAATTTCGTCGGGTCTTGCAGATACTGCTCAATCTTGTCACCAACGCCGTTAGATATTCGCCCGACGGTACCGAGGTGTTTATTGATATTGCCACGACAGACGACGGGTCGCTGTTGACTGTCAGCGATCAGGGTGCTGGCGTAGCGCCGGAAGACCGCGACCGTGTGTTCGGAAAGTTTGAACGCCTCGGGCGGTCAGGCGATGGCGGCAGTGGTCTTGGCCTTTACATTTCACGCCGACTGGCACGCGCTATGGGCGGCGAATTAACCGTGGATAGCGCGGCAAACGGTGG
>JANPAM010000194.1:0-3634 GCA_031429915.1 Sphingomonadales bacterium
AACCGCGGTCGAGCAGCGAAAGCCGCGTAGTCGAAAATCCGGGTGGCGTTGCGTATCCGTAGGCGCCGTAGGCATAGAGATGGAGCGGCTGGCTGCCGTCCTTTTTGAAGCCCTTTTTATAGACCACCGACACCGGCACCATCGCGCCATCGCGCGCCTTCACCATCAACCGCTCGGTCACATATTGCGCCGCGTCGTAGCCCGAGGGGATTTCCTGAACCTTAAGCGTGGTGAACGTCTTGGTCGCGACATCATAGTCGAAGACCGTGTCCGGTGTGACCATTGACTCGTACCCGAGCCGAAGCTTCGCCACATCATATTCGGGATTATCGCCGAGCCCTGCATCGTAACTCGCTTCGGGGAACGGGATAGTCTGCACCTTGGCGCTATCCGCATAATCGCGGATTTCGATCTGGTCCAAACCGTCGATCCGGCCCTCGGTAACATAGAAATTCTTGAACAAGTCGATGCCCGTCAGATAATGCTTGTCCGACCCCGCGATCAGCGTTTTCCAGTCGCCGGGTTTTTCCAGCGACGCGGTGGCGATACGGAAATTGACGTGATCGTCATTGGTCAGGATAAAGAGCGTGCCATCGCGCACATCGACCGAGTATTCACGCTTCACCTGACGCGGCGAAATCATGATCGGCGCGGCGGTCGGGTTGTTCGCTGGAACCAGCCGCACTTCGGATGTTGCGTTGTCGCCGGTTGCAATGACGATCCAGTCCTCCTGCACCGTCAGCCCAACGCCGACGCCAAACCCGATGTCGGGTTCCTTGTAGAGCAATTTCGCCTTCGTTGGATCGTCGCCGAGCCGGTGATAATGCGCGTTGTCGGTGCGCCAATTTTCGTTGGCGAGGCCGTAGACAAAGCCCTTGCTATCGCTGGTCCACACGATGCTCGACAGCGTGCCGGGGATGATGTCCGGCAATTCTGCTCCTGTGGTCAAATCGCGGACATGCGCCTCAAACCGTTCCGAGCCGTTATCGTCATAGGCATAGGCCATCAGCCGGTCATCGGGGCTGATCGACAGCACGCCGAGGCGGAAATAATCCTTGCCCTTGGGGAGGACGTTCTCGTCGAGGATCAGCTGGTCGGGGCCGCCCGCCACCGCTTTGCGATAATGCTTCTTATACTGCGCGCCCTCGTCGAATTTCGACCAGTAGATATAATCGCCATCCTTTTGCGGAACCGACGAATCATCCTCCTTGATCCGGCCTTTCATCTCCTGGAAAATTGCCTCGACCAGCGGCTGGTGCGGCGCCATCTGCGCTTCGAAATAGGCATTCTCCGCCTTGAGATACGCGAGCACATCGGCATCATCGACCTTGGGATAGCCCTGATCCTTCAGCCAGTAATAATCGTCGGTCAGCGTGATGCCGTGATGAGTCGATTGATGCGGCCTTTTGTCGGCAACGGGGGGCTTGATTTCGGTGGTCATATTTTCTTTCTCGGCAAAAGCGGGCGAGGAAATTGCGGCAAGCGCAAGGGAAAGGGGTAGCAACGCTTTCATGTGAGCACATCCTCGCTTATATCTACCCCAACCTCTTAAGAATGGGATTGTCCGATGTCCACCTATGAAGCCCGCCTCAACGCCCTGCGTGTCCAGCTCAAGAAAGACCAGCTCGACGGTTTTGTCGTCCCGATTTGCGACGAGCATATGTCCGAATATGTCGGCGATTATGCGCAGCGGCTTGGATGGCTGACGGGGTTCGGCGGATCGGCGGGGAGCGCGGTTGTGCTGTCAGAAGAGGCCGCGATCTTCACCGACGGGCGCTACACGCTGCAAGTGCGCGAGCAGGTGGACGGCCAAAACTGGCAATATGTCGGCGTGCCGCAGACGAGCATTTCAGACTGGCTGAAGGAACACGCCCCCGAAGGCGCACGCATCGGTTACGACGCTTGGGTCCACACCAAGGGCTGGGTCGAGAGCGCGACCAAGGCGTTGAAGGCCAAGGGTGCCGAACTCGTTGCGGTTGCGAGCAACCCCATCGACGCGGTGTGGGCCGACCAGCCTGACAAGAGCGATGCGAAGCTAATGGTGCATAGCGACCAATATGCCGGACAGAACTCAGCGGAAAAGCGCGCCGCCGTGGCCGAATGGCTGACTGCGAACAAGCTCGACAGCACGGTGATTTCGGCGCTCGATTCGGTGGCGTGGTTGCTCAATGTGCGCGGCCAAGATGTGTCGAACACACCGGTCGCGCTCAGCTTCGTGCTCGCCCATGCCGACGGCACCGCCGACCTGTTTGTCGCAACCGACAAAGTCGGCGATGATGTCCGTGCGCATCTGGGCAACGCCGTCCGCTTGCGCACTCCGCAGGAATTTGTTCCGGAACTGAAAGCCATGAGCGGCAAGCGCATTGCCGTTGATCCCGACCGTGCAGTATCGGCGATCTTCGGCGCGCTAAAAGACGGCGGCGCGACGATCATCGAAGCCCGCGACCCGACGATCCTGCCCAAGGCGGTCAAGAACCCCATCGAACAATCGGGCCACCGCGCGGCGCAAGCCCGCGACGGTGCTGCGCTCAGCCGCTATCTGCACTGGCTTAGCCAAGAGGCGCACAAGGGCGAGCTGACCGAACTGTCCGCCGCCGCCAAGCTGCGCGAATATCGCGAAGGCACCGGGATGCTCAAGGACCTGAGCTTCGATACGATCTCCGCCGCCGGACCAAATGGCGCGTCGCCCCATTACAAAGTCGACGAGAAATCGAACCGCCGGATCGAGCCGAACAGCGTCTATCTGTGCGACAGCGGCGGGCAATATCTCGACGGCACCACCGACGTTACCCGCACGATCTGGGTCGGCCCGGGTGAGCCAACGCCAGAAATGAAAGACCGCTTCACCCGCGTTCTCAAGGGCCATATCGCGTTGGCACTGGCGGTCTTCCCCGAAGGCACACGCGGCGCTCAACTCGACACGTTGGCACGCGCGTCCTTGTGGCAAGCAGGCGTTGATTACGCCCACGGCACCGGCCACGGCGTCGGCAGCTTCCTGGCCGTCCACGAAGGCCCGCAACGAATCGCGAAGTTCTCGGGCGGGCAAGCAGGCGCGGACGAGCCTTTGTGCGCAGGCATGATCCTGTCGAACGAGCCCGGCTATTACAAGCAAGGCGAATACGGCATCCGCATCGAAAATCTGGTGCTGGTCGAGGAGCGCAAGATTGCCGGGGCGGAGGGGCGGTATTTCGGATTTGAAACACTGACCTTCGCGCCGATTGACAAGACGTTGATTGATACGAGCCTACTCAACCGCGACGAATTGCGCTGGTGGGATGCGTATCACGCCAAGGTGCTGGCGGTTGTCGGGCCTCAGTTAGAGGGTGACGCGCTGGCGTGGGTGATGGAGGCTTGTGCGGCGTTGTCTAGGACCGATTTGGCTGGGGCTGAGTGCGCTTAATCGCAAAACGTTGAATTGTGGCAATCTGCCTGACACCAGCGCTAAATCAATTCGTCAGTTATCAGACGAAGAACTGCATAAGTTTATCGCGGGATGGAAAGACGGCACTGAATTGAGAATCCGAGGTGATGTGGAGTTACGACGCCGCGAGGGATGGGTAGCCAGATGGGCTTTAGGAGTTTCGATGTTTGCCCTGTTCGTATCGGTCATCGCGCTTGTTACAAAAGCCTTGTC
>JANPAM010000195.1:0-2442 GCA_031429915.1 Sphingomonadales bacterium
AAGACACGCGCGTTCTCAACGGCGAGATCGGCGATTTCGTCACCATTGCACGCAAGGAACGCGGCGGTGAAGGCTGGTTTATTGGCGCGGTTGGCGATGAAGAAGCGCGGACAGTGGCGTTCAAGCTCGACTTCTTGACCCCCGGCAAAAGCTATAAGGCTGAAATCTACCGCGACGGCGACGATGCCGATTACCGTACCGACAAGCGTCATTCGATCGTCATCGAGACCAAGACATTGAGCAATGCTGACACCCTGAAAATGCGCATGGCACCCGGAGGTGGCTTTGCTATCCGGCTAGTGCCGGGCAAGTGATTGACCGCCGCAGCCCGATTTAAGCCTTGGTGTGGCGGGGCTGCTTGCCCTGTTGCCGTATCAGGCCTCGGCGCAGGACCAAGGGCGTTTTGTTGATCTGGATGCGGTAGTATAGAAGTATATCGCACCGACCAGGTAGTGGCCTGTTTACCGCCGGGCTACGAATTCAACCGCAGCATATTGCCACCCAAAGAGCTTGCGTATCTGGTTCAGTCACGGCACTGAAACGCTCAACGCCTTTTATTGCCCGTATCAGGAAAATCGCGACGTCTGGCGATCGCTTTCTTGCTGCCGATGGCGTGTTACGCAATTATCTCTAATTTGGATCCTACGTGCGGAGACCTGCCTAAATTTCTGCAATCTGGCGCGGCATGGTTAACAGCAATGCCGAAGCGACCGTCGCGAGCCCAGACAGTAGCAAGAAAAGCGCATCGAAACCATAAGCGGGGACGAGAGCCAGTGTCAGCCACGGCATAATCAGCGACGGCACGGTATTGGTGAGATTGAAGATTCCCAGGTCTCGCCCGCGTGTGTGCGGCCGCGGTAGTACGCGCAGCGTCTGACTGGTGTGGAGCGCAAGAAAAACGCTGCTTGCCAGACCGAACGCGACATAGCCTGCTATCGCGAACGGCAGGCTCGGCGCAAAGGACATGACCAGCAGGCCAACAGCGGCAATGGCCGCCCCCCAGACTAGCGGTAATATGGGCCGGTTGGCGCGGTCCGACCAGCGGCCAACTGCCAGCGCCAAAAAAACGGCTAGCCCCAAGACGAGAGCAAATAAACTGGCGGCCTCGTTCTCACCGAAATTGGGGGCAAGGCTGCGAAACCACAATAGAAGAAACGCGAACAACGACGCCTCGGCAATCTGAACCAGCAGACGCGCGAGCCACATGCGTGTTGCGGCACGCCGGGTAGCGACCACATGCGCCTCCATTGGGTCGGTGTCTAACACGCGCTGCATCAAATGCTGCATCTGGACAGGATTCCCAAACAACAGAGCTGGGCCAACCATCAACACCACCAATATCGCAACCAGCGTTTCTCGGTCTTCGAAGGGTGCGAACTCCTGCAGCGTCACAAAAGCTCCAGACAGCGCACCTAGTGCAGGCGCAAGTGCCAGCAGGCCGCCAAGCAGTCCCTTTTGCGAGTCCGGAATGCAATCGCCCGCCCAAGCGCTGAGCGGGGCAAGCATCATGTTGAGGCCGATTTGCCAGAGCACGATCATCGCAATAAGTATCGCCGGACCGGTGGCCAGCGGCATGGCGAGGAGCAGCGACGACGAGAGGACCAGCCCTGTCCATATCCATGGTCGCCGGGTCTTTGTCACATCACTCGCCCAGCCGAAGCCGATATTGGCAAGGCTCGCCGATATTGCGCCGGCAAAGGCAGCGACGGCCAGCATATTGAGCGCATTCTCACCTGCCAAAGCTGTGGTACGCAGCGGCAATAATATCGTCAAGAATGGAATATAGGCGACCGCACCGCCCGAAACCGCGAGCGCATATAAATACATGAACTGCGCCGATTGCTGGTCAGGGGCATCGGTTCGTATGTCAGGCACCCAAAGGCGGCGCAGTGCTGCCGCGCTCGACTAAACTGCCCTCGATAACCACTGGCTGATGCGGCACCGCCGTTTCGCCGTTGGTAATCAGCAGTTCCACCGCTTTCGAAAAGGTCGCGGCGATGGGCTGGTCGATGGCGGTGAGTTTCGGATCGGTAAAGCGTACGACAGGAGTATTGTCGAAGCTGATTAGCGACAGGTCATCGGGCACGTTTAATCCGCGCTGGCTTGCGGTGTCCAAGGCGGCGAGCGTCATCTGGTCATTGCTGGCGATAATAGCGGTTGGCGGCATTTCCAGTTCAAGCAATTTTGTCGCTGCAATCACCCCGCTTTCGTAACTGAAATCGCCCCTGGTGCATAATCCGTCGTGCGGCAAGCCTGCAGCCTCCATCGCCTCGCGCCAACCATTAATGCGCCAGTTTGACAGATCATATTCGTCGGACCCCGCGATAAACCCGATTTGGCGATGGCCCAGGGCGAGCAGATGCTCGGTCGCCCGTCGTGCTGATCCCTCATCATCCATCGTCATCGCGATGCCTGGCCCCGACGTCATCGACCCTATCCGGG
>JANPAM010000196.1:0-8233 GCA_031429915.1 Sphingomonadales bacterium
ACCGCGCCGTTCGACGGGGTGGTGGCGGAGTTGAACGCCGAGGCTGGCGCTCAGGTGCAGGTCGAGGCGTTGTTGGTGCGAGTTGATCCCTTCTGAAGGGCACTCAGCAGCAACTAGCAGAAGTCGCGTAAGAGAAATTTATACCAACGCCACCCAAATGAGCGATATTCATTTTTAGCTCTAAAAATCAACTTCAACATGGTTTACATCTGTTTGTGATATGCGGCCCAGGCAGCCGCAAGTCCATAACGATGTTTCGGGGCTGCAATCGCAATAAGTGCAGTAGCACGATCTTTGTACCCGAGGCCGCGCAAGTCCGCAGCACCGTATTCGGTCACTATAATATCGACATCGAAGCGCGATAGCGAAACCGGTCCGCGACCCTGTGACGGAGGAACGATCCGGCTGAAGGAGCGGGCTGTCGCTGGAACGGCAATTATGCGAACGCCGACACCCGCTCTTGCCCACCGTGAAAAATCCGATGCCCCGCCAGGCCCCGACATCAGGCCCTGATCATTCATCTCGCAGTAGCACTGGCCAAACAGGTCAACCTCAATAGCGGAGTTAATCGTAACTAGGCGGTCGATGGCAGCAAGTATTCGTGGCCCATGTGTAATAGAGGTTGGCCGAAATGAGAGAACCGGGTGATGAAGGCGCTTGTAGAGCTCAGTTGTGCCAATTGCAGTTCCGACAACTGCGCGGTCCACCGATCCGCTGTCTATCAGGTCCATGAGGCCGTCGCCTAATAAGCCAGAGTGTATCTGCAGGTGCTTTCGACCGGTTAGTGCGCGGGCGACGGCATTGGGCAGTTTCCCAATTCCGATTTGGACCGTGTCACCGTCGCGCACAAATGCTGCTGTGTTATCGGCTACTGCATTGGTTATCGAATCCGGCGCCACAGCGGTCAGGGCAAGTAGTGGCTGTTCAGCATTAAAGTAGGCACTCAGCGCATTAAAGGGGATACCTGGATCGCCGAAAGTTCGAGGCATTGAAGAGTTGATATGCGCAATTCGAATGGGAATTTCGCGCCATAAATCGGCAATAAATGAGACTTCAGACCCAAAGCTGCAAAGACCATCTTCGTCGGGTGGGGTACACATCAACAGTGCCGCGGCTGGTTTGCGACAACGTAATTCCATCAGGACATCTTGATAGCACAATGGAAGGAATTCCACTCGTTGTCCTTCACTGCGCAGTTCCGGTGTTTGAAAAAATGTAAGGATACGAGATTCGGGTCCAGCGTGCCATGATCTTCGATTGAGGCCGCTTACTACTACCTGACAAAAGGTCATCGCGCCGAGCGCTGCGCCAGCCACCTCAACCGCGTCAGCAAACAGAGCACTTTCCGCAGAACAGCCAGAGACAAGCGTCAGTCCACCAGACGGTAGCATTGACGCAAGCTCGCCGGGAGTGATCAATTTTGGCATCACAACGTATTTTGCCTGTCGACCGGATTGTCGCCAATGATATTGGTCGTACGTTCACCGGCCGTGTTGCGGTGAAAGTCCGCTATGACGGCAGCCCGCTGGCCGCGAAGGTTGGAAAGTCGACGCCGCCGCCGGATTAGCAGATCTGGATCGCCGGCGCTGGCGCGCCTCTTACGCCAAGCTTCAAGGCCGGGATACGAGGAGCGGCGAGGCCTTTGTATCACCTCGCCCGCGTCCTTCGTAACTTACTTTGCCGAACTGGGAAATGCGGGCAGGCGACTAATGTGAAGTGGATCGTGTTGGATTACGACCCGGGCATTGAGTGCTTTGGCAGTCTCATCGAACCGGGCCATTGATGACACGGTCTGCTCTCGATTGTAGTTGTACTGCGGCACGCTATGCTTATTGGCCTGCGCCTCGAAATGATAGAGATCCCCGGTTAGCAGAATGTCGCCAGTCTTGGGAAGGCGCACCAGCAGGGCGGTGTGACCTGGAGTATGCCCAGGTGTCGCCTTAATGAGAACCGAGCCATCGCCAAAAACGTCCTCGTCCTTGGCGATCGTTTTCACTTTTCCTGCGGTCCGCCCCAACCAAGGAGCGAATAAAGACCGGTTGAGGTAGGAGACACCCTCTTGCTTGCCTGAAACAATCTGCCAATCCTTCTCGCTGATCAGTAAAGTCGCGCGAGGGAAATCGGGAAGCTGGCCCGTATGATCGAAGTGGTAATGGCTGACGGCGACTTTGGTGATGGCCTTTGGATCGATCCCGAGTTCGGCGATCTGGTCAACGACTGAGCGATCGAGGGAAAGCGACACTCCATGATCGGAGGTCGGTGCACCGACCAGCGTCTTAGGCAGACCGGCATCCCAAAGCATGTAGTCTTTGCCATGGCGAATGAGGTAGCAGCTGCCGGTCAAAGCCCTGGGCTGACCGTCAAATAAATGCGTGTCCGAGAAAATGCCACCATCTGCCAGATTGATATCACCACAAGCAAGCCGCCACATCTCCAAATCGGGAACGCCTTTTGCGACCGTCTCCGCGTGGGCAGTACCCGCAGTTAGCGCAGTGATTGCGGCTGCAGCCGCGATAAGAATCTTAATCATGAGTCTCTCCTGTTGGTCTGAAAATGGAGCGTCTACCTAGCACGCTTTTTTGCTTTGAAATCGGCCGATCAGATTTCAGAGCCTATGGTCCTACAATTGTCTTGTCAAGAACATGGTGATTGGTTATTGTTCGACGCGACGGTGTTCGCCGAACCGGGCGTACGTCTTGGAGAGATTTATGCGCTTGACCATCCATCCAGAAATGCGACGCAATCCCCATCTGCTGGGCGCCGCTGCACTTGGCCTGTCGGTGGGCATGCTATCGGGCCTATTTTACAGCATGGGTACCTTCATGCCTGTGTGGGAGGCCGAGTTCGGCTGGAGCCGGGCTGATATGTCGCTGTCGCTCACGTTCGCTACCCTCGCGATGTTTTTATGCGGAACTTTCGCCGGGAAGCTTGGCGACCGCTATGGTGCCGCACGTGTCGGGGCCGGAAGTTTGCTTACCTTTGGGCTGCTGTTCGCCCTTCTTCCATATGTCCTGAGTGACATCACGCATTTGTGGATCGGGTATGTCGTGCTTGCGATTGCCGGAGTGCCATCGACGGCGATAATCATGATCCGACCGATCACGTCTGCCTTTGACGCGAGACGGGGTCTGGCGATGGGAATCGCTATGACCGGAGCGGGTGTCGCAGGGTTCTGGGTTCCCCAGTTTGTGGCATACATCATTGCGGTTCAAGACTGGCGTACCGCAATGTCCGCACTAGGTGCCCTGGCTTGCCTTGCCGCACCCCTAGTGTGGCTTGGGTTTAGGAACGAAAATTCTATCAGTCGCGTTGCAGATCGATCGATGGAAGAGGGTATGGAGTTTTCCGCGGCCCGGCGGACTATGCGGTTCTGGGTGCTGTCGATAATGGCGATCGCCATGTCGCTAGGCGTTGGCGGGCTCATCGTGCATCTCGTTCCTCTGTTTATAGACCTAGGGGCAGAACCTCTGCAGGCTGCGAAGATCGCATCGCTCCTGGGCTTGGCCAGCGTTGCGGGGCGCATCGGCGTAGGCATGTTGCTGGATCGCTACCCGGCCAATTTCGTGGCCATGACCGCACTGCTTGTGGCTGCTGCCGGCGCCCTGTTGCTTTACGGCTTCGATCTCAGGTTCGCTTCCCTCGCAGTGATGATGCTTGGACTTGCGGCTGGAGCGGAAGTTGACTTAATCGCGTATCTTTGTTCGCGCCATTTTGGCACCCGCGCTTATGGCGCGATCTATGGCTGGCAATACAGTATCTTCGTGTTTGGCTACGGGCTCAGCCCATTTCTTGTGGGATTGTCGCGTGATACTTTCGGAACTTACGATTTCGCCCTGCTCGGAAGCATGTTCGCGGTAGGCGCAGCGGGCCTGCTTGCCGCACTCCTTAAGCTCCCGGCAACACCAAGCACCGCCGAAAGGTCGTCAAATGAGATTGCCGTGCAAGTTCCCCAATAATCAAGGCCAATGAACAGGCCAAACCAGAGGTGATAATCGCATGAGCGCAACAGCCCATCCCTTCCTCGACAACAAACCGAAACGGCTGCTGATCGGCGGGCATTGGGTTGAGGCGCTTTCGGGGCGCACCTTTGACACGGTAAACCCCTCCACCGGCAAGGTCATCGCGCAACTCGCCGAGGGCGGCGCGGAGGATGTGGACCGTGCGGTTGCCGCCGCGCGCACAGCGTTCGAAGGGCCGTGGAGCAAGTTCAAACCGTTCGACCGGCAGGAGCTGATGCTCAATATTGCCGACACGTTTGAGAAACATTTCGATGAACTAAGTGTTCTCGAAACGCTCGACATGGGTGCGCCGATTGCGCGGACCAGCACCTACAAACGCTGGGTCGTCCAGGCGCTGCGTTTCTATGCGGGGCAGGCGGTCGCGCTGGCGGGCGAAACACCGCACAACAGCTTTCCCGGCGACATGTTCAGCTACACGCTGCGCGCGCCGCTGGGCGTTGTCGGCGGCATCATTCCTTGGAACGGACCGCTGATTTCGCAGCTGTGGAGCATCTGCCCAACGCTCGCGACTGGCTGCACATTGGTGCTCAAGCCCGCCGAGGATGCCTCTCTCGGCGTGTTGCGGTTTGCCGAGATCATGCAGGAAGCGGGGATCCCGGACGGCGTCATTAATGTCATCACCGGCCTGGGATCGATTGCTGGTGCGCGGCTGGCGGCTCATCCCGACGTCGACAAGATCGCATTCACCGGATCGACCATGACTGGCCGCAAGATCATCGAGGCGTCGGCGGTCAACATGAAGCGCGTCGCGGTGGAGCTTGGCGGTAAATCGCCCGACATCATTTTTGCCGATGCCGATCTGGACAAAGCTGTCCCCGGTGCGGGCATGGGTTGTTTCAACAATAGTGGGCAGATTTGCTACGCGGGGACGCGGCTGTTCGTGCAACGTCCGATCTATGACGAATTTGTCGAGCGGCTCGCTACATTCAGCAAGACGATTAAGGTGGGTGACAGCCTTGATCCTACAACGCAGCTAGGACCACTGGTCTCAGCGCGGCAGTTGAGCACTGTCACCAGCTATTTCGATATCGCCCGCGGCGAGGGCGCCCATGTGGCTGCAGGCGGCGAGCGGCTTGGCGGCGATCTGGCCGAGGGCTATTTCGTACCTCCGACTGTGCTTTCAGGCATGACAAACGACATGCGCACCGCGCGGGAGGAAATTTTCGGTCCCGTGGCCTCCGTCATCGCGTTCGACACTGAAGAGGAAGCTGTTCGCCTCGCCAACGACACGCAATATGGCCTTGGCGGCGCGGTGTGGACCCAAAATGTCGGCACCGCCCACCGCGTCGCGCGCGAAGTTCGCACAGGCATGATGTGGGTTAATTGCTACGGCACCACCGAGGCCCCCGTAACCTCCGAAGGATTCCGCATGAGCGGCTACGGTGCCAAAGGCGGGCGGCGGCATGTCGATGAGTATCTATACAACAAGTCGGTGTGGATGAATCTCGGTTAGAATCGAGCGTCCGGAGGAATTTATCCGCAGGGCCGACAGCGTTCAGTTGATAAACACACCCTTGCCCGCCGCTTGCTTATCGAACGCCTTATACGCGTCCTCGGCCCTGTCTAGCGTCCAGCGATCCGTAAACAGCCTGTCCACTTCCAGTCCGTGATCGGCGATGAAGCGGATGCAGTCGGCAAGTTTCGCGCTATTGACGGTCCACGAGCCCACAATCGTCAGTTGTTTGCGTATCACATCGATGCTGACGTTGAGCGTCATCTCGCCGCCTTCACCTACGAGGCAGACCGTGCCCCAGCGTGCAGCGGAACGCACTGCCGCCGACCTTCCCGCCGGTGCGCCCGAAGTTTCGAGCACTTTTTTTGCCCCCTTGCCGCCAGTCAGCGCCATGATCGCTTCAACCGGGTCGCCGGCACTTGCGTCGATCGCGTCGGCGGCGCCAAACGTCTTTGCGAGAGCAGCGCGTTCAGAACTGACATCGACTGCGATCACGCGTGCGCCCATTGCCGATGCAAGCTGGGTTGCGGATAGCCCCACCGGCCCCTGGCCGACGATCACGATCGTATCGCGCGCCGAGAGATCGAGCCGCAGCAAAGCACCATAAGCGGTTCCCGTGCCGCAACTAATTGCGGCACCCGTCGAGAAAGAGACTTCTTCGGGCAGCGCGAACACAGTCTCAACCGCCGCGCGCATATAGGGCGCATGGCCGCCATGCCCTGTCACGCCATAGATTATTGCGGTTCTGTCGCACATCTGCGTCCATCCGCTTCGGCATTCTGGGCATGCCATGCAGCCTTGGTAGTGGTGGAGCGTTACCCGGTCACCGATGCGGGCGGTGCGCGGATCGACATCCTTGCCAACCGCCGCGATGATGCCGCATGGTTCATGACCCGCGATCACCGGCTCGCCATTGTCAACAAGGCCGAGTGCCTTGAACGCTGCGCCTGCGGGCGGGCGGTAGAGTTTAAGGTCGCTGCCGCACATGCCCGATGCCTTTATCTCGAGCACGACGTCGCGAGGGCCGGGGGTGGGATCCGGAAAGTCGACAAGTGCCAATGTGCTGTCGCCGGTGAAGACCACGCCTTTCATACTCAGCTTCCTCTCTCGTTGTTTTTTGTCTTAGTGACCGGTAAATACCGGCGGACGCTTTTGCATGAAGGCGCGCGGTCCTTCCCTCGCATCCTCGGTCGCCGCATTGTCCTTGGTGCACTGCGCCTCGATGGCGAACGCCTCGTCGAACGGCAAGCCGTTTGATCGAACCATCGCTTCTTTGGACTTAGCAAGCGCTACAGGCGCGCCTAGGCTAATCTTGCGCGCCAGCTCCTCAGCCGTCGCTAATACTTGATCAGGCGGCACGACCCGGTTCACGAGGCCCATGGCTAGCGCCTGCTCTGCGCTGACCGGTTCACCAACCAGCGCCAATTCCATCGCCATCGCCCAGGGCACCTGTCGCGCCAGCCTGACCAGCGATCCGCCGCCAGCGATCAACCCTCGCCGCACTTCGGTCACGCCAATGGTTGCCTCGCTGGACATCACACGGATGTCAGTGGCGAGTGCAAATTCGGCGCCGCCCGCCAATGCATGGCCGTTAATGGCTACAACCACCGGTTTGAAGAAGTCCGCACCGCGTAAAATTGCCCGGTAAAGCTGTTTTCGATCAGCGGAAAACCGTTCCTCCCATTCTCCCACGGGCTCGCGGGTGCGCATCATAAGTGGTATGGTGATGCCCAGGTCGCCGCCGGAGGAAAAGGCTTGGTCTCCCGCACCCGTCACCAGTGCAACCCGGACTTCGCGATCTTCCGCAACGTCTTTCCAGATGTCGCATAGGCGAACGAGCATCTCTGGGGAGAACGCATTGCGCTTATCTGGACGGTTGAGCGTGATATAGGCGATGCCGTCGCGCTTTTCGTACAATACATGCGGTTCGGTTTCGGTCATATTCTCTTCTCCGTATCGCGCTTTTCGAGCCATTCGACTAGGAGCGCGGTTACGCCGGGCCGATCGGCTTTTCCATTCGCACCTCGCCCGAGCGACTCCACTTCCATCATAGCTCGCGGTATCTTATGACCGGCGAGCCGCTCGCGCAAATGATCGAGCAGCGCGGCTTCTTTCGGCACCACGCCTTCCGACCATTCCACTGCGGCCGTAACCATCTGGCCAAAGCGTGGGTGCGGAATGCCGACGACCAGCGCGTCCGCAATACCGCGGTGCGATTTGATCGCGTCCTCGACTTCTTCGGGAAAAACCTTTTCGCCGCCAGTGTTTATACAGGTCGAGCCGCGGCCAAGCAGAGTGATCGACCCGTCTTCCTCTATTGTCGCAAGGTCGCCTGGTATCGAATAGCGTACTCCGTCGATCTCGGGGAATGTCGCTGCGGTTTTCTTCGGATCCTTGTAATATCCAAGCGGAAGATGGCCGCGAACCGCCAAGCGGCCGGCTTCGCCACTGCCCCTTGCAAGAGGCCGACCTTGGTCATCGATGACGCGTGCATTTTTGCCCAATTTAAAGCGCGATCCGCCTGCGGCCCGTTTTGACGTCAGTGAACGCCCCATGCCGCTCGCCTCGCTTGAATTGAGGAAATCAATCAACAAGGCGTCGGGCGCATGCAGCAGTAACCGCTCCTTGATGCTTGTGCTCCATGCCATTCCCGATGACGACACGACGCGGAGGCACGAGAGGTTCCAACGCTCCGGGTCACTGTCAAGTGCATCGACGATCGGGCGGCAAAATGCATCACCGACGATGCAGACATCGGTTA
>JANPAM010000197.1:0-3327 GCA_031429915.1 Sphingomonadales bacterium
CAAGTTCGGCAATTTCAGTCGGTCGCCCAAACCGCCCAACCGGCTGGCGCTCGACAAAGGCAGCGCGGGTCGCAGCATAATCTCCACTAGCCCGCATCCGCTCATCAAGCGAAGGGGTTTCGATGGTTCCCGGGCAAATCGAGTTGCAACGGATGCCTTGCGAACTATGGTCGGCGGCCAACGCTTTGCTCATGCCGATGATCGCCGCTTTAGTCGACGCATAGGCAAGGCGGTTCGGGACCCCCCGCACAGAACTTGCCACCGACGACATGGTGATGATCGATCCGCTCTTGCGGGTGATCATGCCGGGGATGAATGCGCGGATCATCCGGAACATTGCTGTGACGTTCAGCTCGAAAGAAAAATCCCAGTCGGCATCGCTGCATGTCTCGATTGTGCCATAAGCGACGTATCCAGCGCATAGAAACAAGATATCGGCGTTGACGGCTCGATCGGCAAAGGCGGCAATCGCTGTTCCGTCAGTTAGATCCAGCACAATAGCCTCACAACCATGCGCGGCTTCGAGTTCGGTTAAAGCCTCGGCATTAATGTCAACCGCCAGCACCCGCGCGCCTTCTTGCGCAAACAGGATGGCGGTCGCCCGTCCAATGCCCTGCCCGGCGCCCGTGACAATTGCTGTCTTGCCGCTGAGCTTGCCGGTCATATTCAATAAGGCGATTCGAGGCCGGCAAGGACCATTTCGGCATAAATTTTGCCCACCTCTTCGGCGCTGACATCGCTCTCGGCCGGACGAAACCAGCGGTTGGTCCACCCGACGAGCCCCAACACTCCGTAAGCCACGACCTTCGACGAACCCAGATTACGAAATGTCTTGTCGGCATAGCCTTCTTCGACAATCGCAATCACGGCATCGGACATTTGGGAATTGAGATCGCGCATGTACCGCGACCATTCAGAACGCTTGTCGCTAACATGGCCGAGATTCTCCCGAATATATATATAGATTAGTGGGTAATGCTCGCCATAGGATGACATGAGGGCAACTATAAGGTCGCTCAACTTGCGACGCGGCCTCATCTCGCTGGCCTGAATTTTTTGTGCCAGCGTAACATTGCGCTCGACCACCGTCCTGACAATTTCATCGAACAGTTCTTCCTTCGACGAAATGTAATAATAGAGCGAGGCGCGATCAATATTGAGTTCGGCAGCGACCGCTGTCATACTCGCCCGTTGGAAACCGAGGCGATTGAACACACGGATTGCAGCTTCGCCGATTTCTTTCCGCCGCGCCTGATGCGAGACACTGGAATCTTCGCGGGCGGCCGTTCTCCGCTTACCGATGCCACTTGCTGCAGGGGAGGCGAATCCTGGGTCTTGTGCTTTCATGTCGGCGACCGTTAATTGATCGTCTGCGTGTTCGCCAGTTACATCGCTCATCCGCGCGGGGCCCCTGCAACGTATAGAATTTGCCCGGTGACAAAACCCGAGCGTTCATCCGCAAAAAACGAAACCGCGTTTGCGATGTCGTCGGGTTGTCCGACGCGGCCAACAACAGTTTCACCCACAGCTTGCTCTTTCATTTCGTCGAACGATATGCCGACACGCGCAGCCACTTCGGCAGTCATCGTAGTTTCGACAAAGCCGGGCGCGACCGCATTCGCCGTGATGCCATAACGACCCAGCTCGATCGCCAGCGTTTTGGTCAACCCCTGCACGCCTGCCTTTGCGGCTGCATAATTGCTTTCTCCCAAATTGCCCAATGCTGCCGTACTCGACAGGTTGACGATTCGGCCCCATCCAGCGGACCGCATGTGCGATTGCACTTCACGGCTCACCAGAAATGTACCGCGCAGGTTGACGTTGATTACGCTGTCCCAATCGTCGATGCTCATTTTGCCAATGGTCCGGTCACGCAAGATCCCAGCATTGTTGACAGCAATGGTGGGCGGCCCCAAGGCATCTACAATCCACCCAACTGCATGCTTAACGGCAGCCTCATCAGAAACGTTCGCTCCGACAGCGACCGCGCGACGGCCAATTTTCTCAACGGCGCGCACCGTCTCGGCACAACCGCCTGCATCTAAGTCAAGTACCGCAATATCATGCCCATCCTCCGCCAGACGAAGGGCAATACTAGCTCCGATGCCCCGC
The DNA here is from genome assembly GCA_031429915.1 of Sphingomonadales bacterium. Lineage (GTDB taxonomy): Bacteria > Pseudomonadota > Alphaproteobacteria > Sphingomonadales > Sphingomonadaceae > Sphingorhabdus_B. Next base: position 2,113 of record JANPAM010000197.1, read on the forward strand.
GCACCACCTGTAACAACGGCAACGCGCGATGTTTGTTTTTCGATACCTTTCATATTGTTTCCAACATGCTGATCGCCTTTGCGGACAATTGAAATTTCTTGGCTCGTCCCGAAGCGGTGGTAGGAATCTCCGCCGCATCCACGAGAAACAAATATTTGGGTACTTTGAACCGGGCCATGCGCGACTGAACCAGCGCGAGCAGCTCCTCTACGGTCACAGCCGCACCTGCTGTCGGAACAACAAAAGCAACACCGATTTCGCCCATCCGAACATCCGGCACCGGCACGACATGGGCCTGTGTAACCGACGGATGCGACGTTAGCAGGTCCTCCACCTCCGTCGGCAATACCTGTTCACCGCCGCAACGATAGGATTCTTTCAACCGACCGACGAGATAGATGTAACCATCGTCATCGATTTTCCCAAGATCCCCAGTGTGAAGCCAACCTTCGCTATCGAACAACGCAGCTGTCTCTTCGGGCTTGTTGTAATAGCCGCGCGTGACGCCGATTCCCTGGGCCCGCAACTCGCCGACGAAGCCGGGCAACAAAACGGCACCACTCTCCGGGTCAACCACACGGTAATCAACCAGGCGGCCGTAGTTCTCCGGATCGCCCGCAACACCTGCATCACGCATCCGACCATTGGTGTTTAGCAATCGTTCAATCGGATCGTTCGGCAGCGTGACAGTTGACGACGCCGTAACTTCGGTCATGCCATATCCGGTTGAGATTTGAGAAACGCCAAAGACCCCAATAATGTCATGCCACACTCGCTCCGGCGCACGCGCGCCAGACGAAATGACTGCAAACAACGACGATAGATCATAACCCCCAGCTTGCATGGCATCGAGCATAGCTAACGTCATCGTGGGTACCAGCAATGCATCGGTCGCGCGGTGTTGCTCGATCGCGGTGAGCATTGCCACGGCATCGAATTTCAGTTGCGGGATAATCGCGCCGCCGACAAACATCACCGGAAGCATCCCTTCGCCGTAACCGTAAACATGGTACATCGGCAACGAAAAGACGATCCGTCTGCCATCTTCAAATGCGCGGGCGTAAGCGCTGCCATAAGCCGTTCGAAGGACCTGATCATGGGTCAGCATAACCCCCTTCGGCGCTCCTGTTGTGCCAGATGTATAGATGATGTCGGCGACATCATCCGGACGCGATCCACTGACTTCAAACTTAGTTGTCGGGCCCGATTCAAGAA
>JANPAM010000198.1:0-9290 GCA_031429915.1 Sphingomonadales bacterium
CCACCTTGATGCCTTTGAGTGGCCCGGTCGGCTCGCTGTCCCATTTCAGTTTCGGCCACGCTGCCATGCTACTCTCCTTTATCCTTGCATCACCGACTAGCATATTTAAGCGTGCGGTTAAGAGAATAATGGAAGGTCGCAAATGAGCGCATTCGATTCAATGGCACCCGTAATAATCGGCGTTGGCGAGGCGAGCCGCAAGACGGTGCCGGGAGAATGGCCGACCCCGAGCGAACTGGCGGGGGCGGCGATTAAGGCCGCGCTTGCTGACACTGGCCAGCCGCAAGCCGTTGCCGCCGCCATCGACACCATCGCCGCCATTCGCACATTCGAGGATAGCGGTGTGAGCATGGGCACCGGCTCACCCGATAATGTGGCTGAAGCGTTTGGCGCGGCGGGCGGCATCAGCGCGCCGCGCCTGATCTACGCCGACGTCGGCGGCCAAAGCCCGCAGGCGATGGTGAACGAACTGGCGGGCGCGATCCGGCGCGGCGAAATCGAGGTCGCGGTCATCGTCGGCGCGGAAGCGAACGGCACAGCCAAACGCGCACGCAAGGCGGGCGTCGAACTCGACTGGCGGCTGCCGTCTGACACGCCGTTCGACAACCGGCTGTCGTCCTTCCCCATTCTTAGCCGCGCTGAAATCCGCCACGGCATCATCTCGATGCCGCTCGCCTACAGCTTGATGGAAAATGCACGGCGGTTGGCGACGGGCAAATCGCGCGACGATTATGCTGCTGACATGGCGGCGCTCTGGTCAGCCTTTTCGCAAAAATCGCTTCGCCGTGACCATGCCCAATTTGCGCGCGCTTGGTGCGCGGCGGAACTAATGAGCGAAGCAGAAGGCAACTACCAGCTAACCGACATCTACCGCCGCTGGCATGTCGCACAGGACGCGGTCGATCTGGGTGGCGCGATCATCCTGACCAGCGCTGGCAAAGCGCGCGAGTTAGGCGTCGCCGATAACAAGATGGTTTGGCTGGCGGGAGCTGCGGAGACTAAAGAGCCGCCGCTGTCCGAACGAGCCGACCTCGTGAACCCGCTGGCGCTGCAATATGCCTTGCACGCCGCGCTCGATCAGGCGGGCTTCGCGCCAACCGATCTGGGACCGGTCGATATCTACAGCTGCTTCCCTGTCGCAGTGTCCGACGCCATTGATTCGCTCGGCGATCCGGTGCGCGCACCCGGCGAGTATACCCTCACCGGCGGACTCAGTTTCTTTGGCGGCCCCGGCAACGGATATCCGCTGTATAGCCTCGCCGCGATGGTCGAGGCCTTGCGCAAGGATGGCTCCAAACCGGCATTGGTTACCGCCAATGGCGGCGTGATGTCGAAACAGGCGGTAGGCGTTTACACCGCAAGCCAGCCGCCGTGTGCTTGGGGCGGCGAGATCATCAAAGGCTATCAGGCGAAATCGGTCGAAATCGACGATGCCCCGCAAGGCAAAGCACGAATCCTGACCTATGCCCGCCCCGTAGTGAAGGGCGCGATGGGAGCTGCAACCCTCATCCTCGAAATGGAAACCGGCGCGCGCGCGCTTGCGGTGTTGGAAAGTGCGGATGATGCCGACTTGGGCGGGCTGGCGGTCACCGTTATACCCGGCGAAAAGCGGCATATCGCTATGCTCATTTGATCATGCGCGGTTAAGCCAAAATGTGTTATGGTGCGGTCAAAGGGGGCAATGGAGAACTGTCATGCGTACCGTGAAATTTGCCGCTTTTGTTTTGCCTGCCATGTTGGCCGCCTCATGCGCACCCGTCGACAGCACCCCGAAGCCACTCACCGAAAAACAGGGTATCACTCTCGCCAAACAACTCGACGGCAAAGTCGCGGGCGCTCCGCAAAACTGCATCAGCGACTACAACGCAACCAACCTCATCCGCGTCAGCGACGACATCCTGCTCTACCGTGTGTCGGGCAGTCTTGTTTACGAAAACCGGCTTCGTTATAGCTGCCCCGGCCTCGCCCGCGACAGCGACATCATCGTCAGCGAGCAATTCGGCAGCCAGAAATGTCGCGGCGATTTGATCCGCCTGGTCGACCGGACCAGCGGCATTCAGGGGCCAACATGCAGCCTCGGCGAATTTGTGCCTTACCGCAAGGCCAGGACCGCAAGCTAACCGCGAAAAAGTTCCTCCATCTGCAACGCTAGGTAGCGAAGGATCGCGATTGCCGCGCTCCTTTTCCAGACCCCGGCCCTTCCCATCTCTGGAATGATTGCAACGTTCATGGTTTAATGACAGCGGTTTAGAAGCATATGCACGTGAAGCAGGGGTTTTAATGCGCCGTAGACGAAGAGGTTTCGCAGGCTTGATAATCCTGCTTCTGATCGCCGCCGCCCTGTTTGCGGGCTATGACTGGTTGCAAAAACACCCCCAGCACAATCCCTTTGCGCCGTTGAGCTTGTCACATCCGAGCGGCTGGGCGACTCAGAAAAAGCTTTCGGCTTTTGCCGACAATCCCGACAGTTGCTTCGCTGCACTCGATCAAGCCGGCGTCGAGCATAGGCGACTGCCCGATATAGGAACCGGATCGTGCGTGGCTGAGCAGCGCACCGAAATTGCGCGCTGGCCGAGGGCGCCTGCCGCAATCCGGCCGGCTAAAGTAGCACCGTCCTGCGCAGTGAGCGCGGCGCTTCTGCTTTGGCAGCGCGATGTCGTGCAGCCGCTGGCGCTGTTGCACTTGGGCCGTAAGGTTAGCTCAATCGAGCATCTCGGCAGCTACAATTGCCGGTCGATCCGCGGCAGTGACCGACCCAGCGAACATTCGACCGGCAACGCAATCGACATTTCTGCCTTTGTCTTAGGTGACGGACGGCGCGTGAGCCTAGTCGAACATTGGAACGCCCTCGATGGACGAAGCGCCTTCTTGCAGGCGGTCCGCAACGGTGCATGCGGCTATTTTAATACGGTCCTTTCACCCGATTACAACGCCGCCCATGCTGACCACTTCCATCTCGATCAGGCACAGCGCCCCGGCGGCTGGGGGCTGTGCAGATAGAGCGCGAAGCCGCGCCTCTTGCGGCATGCGCATCGGACTGGCAAAGGGGCGCGACAAATCTGAGCAGAAAGCAGTATTTCCCCATGTCCGAGATGATCCGTATCACCCTTCCCGATGGCTCTGCCCGAGAAGTCGCGCGCGGAACCACCCCGGCGGAGATTGCCGCGGCCATCGGACCCGGCCTTGCCAAAGCTGCAATTGCTGCGCGCGTTGACGGTGAGTTGCGCGATATCATGCGTCCGCTGGATGGCGACGTCGCGCTCGCTTTGGTCACAACGCGCGATGAGGCAGACGCTCTCGAACTGGCGCGGCACGACTTTGCGCATGTGCTGGCGGAAGCCGTTCAGTCCCTGTTTCCGGGGACTCAGATCACCTTTGGGCCGTCCACCGACGATGGTTTTTACTATGACTTTGCGCCACCAGCCGGACGGGGGCCTTTCGTCGATGACGAACTCCCACTGATCGAAGCGGAGATGCGCCGGATTATTGCAGCGGACGAACCGCTTATTCGTGAAGTGTGGAGCCGCGCCGATCTGATTGCAAAATGGCGGGCTGACGGCGAGAGCTTCAAGGCCGAATGGGCGGCTGAATTGCCCGAGAACGAGGAGCTGACGGTTTACCGCTCGGGCACTTGGATGGACATGTGCAGAGGCCCGCATCTGGCGTCGACTGGCAAGCTTGATCCTGCCGCGTTCAAGCTGATGCGAGTCTCTGGTGCGTATTGGCGCGGCGACCAGAAGAATGCGCAGCTGACTCGCATTTATGGTACCGGCTGGCTCAACAAAAAGCAGCTCGACGCGCATCTGATGCGCCTCGAAGAAGCCGCAAAGCGCGACCACCGCCGTATCGGGGCTGATATGGACCTGTTCCATTTGCAGGCCGAGGCGCACGGTTCGGTGTTCTGGCATCCCAATGGCTTTGTCATTTACCGCGCGCTTGAGGCTTATATGCGCAGGCGTCTCGACGCGGCTGGCTATCTTGAGGTCAAAACCCCGCAGATCATGGATGCGCGGCAGTGGGAGCAGTCCGGCCATTGGGGCAAATACCGCGAGAATATGTTCGTGATTCCCGACGAGGTTCCGAACACTGAAGATGAAGGCCCGGTGATTTCGGACAAAGCCGAATGGATGGCGCTGAAGCCGATGAACTGCCCGGCGCATGTCCTGATTTTCCGGCAGGGGATTAAGTCGTATCGCGACCTGCCGCTTCGTCTTGCCGAAATGGGTTGCTGCCACAGGAACGAACCGCATGGCGCGCTCCACGGGCTGATGCGGGTGCGGCAATTCACTCAGGACGACGCGCATATTTTTTGCCGCGAAGACCAGATTGTCGATGAAATCGCGATGTTCTGCGACCTGCTCGACGTGGTCTACAAAGATCTGGGATTTGCCGATTATTCGATCAAGCTGGCGCTCCGCCCCGAAAACCGGTTCGGCACCGATGAAATGTGGGACTGGTCTGAACAGTCGATGCGCGATGCGGTTGCGGCGACTGGGCGGAATACGCCCGAATGGGGCTGGGAAGAATTGCCGGGTGAGGGCGCGTTCTATGCACCGAAACTCGAATTCCATCTGACCGACGCGATTGGCCGGACGTGGCAGGTCGGCACGATCCAGACCGATACGGTTTTGCCCGAACGGCTGGACGCCGCCTATATTGGCGAAGATGGCGCGAAGCACCGCCCGATCATGCTCCACCGCGCGATTCTTGGGTCATACGAGCGCTTTATCGGCATTTTGATCGAGCATTATGCCGGGCGCTTCCCCGTCTGGCTCGCCCCGGTGCAGGCGGTGGTCGCGACGATTGTATCGGATGCCGATGCGTATGGTGCCGAAGTGACCGCCAAACTGAAGGCAGCAGGCATTCGAGTGAACAGCGACTTCCGCAACGAGAAAATCAACTACAAGGTCCGCGAACATTCACTGGCTAAGGTGCCACACCTTCTGGTCGTCGGCATGCGCGAGGCCGAGGAAGGCAAAGTCGCGATCCGCTCACTTGGTTCCGACGGTCAGCGCATCATGACGCTCGACGAAGCCATCGCGATGCTAACCGCCGAGGCTACCCCGCCCGATTTGCGGGGCTGATGCTTAACCCCGCAGCCGCTTTGGCAGGAGTCGATCCGCTGCTGATGGCAGGTGCCGCTGCGATGACGTTCGGCGCGGCCTATATTCGCGGGCTGACCGGTTTCGGAATGGCGATCATTCTTGTACCACTGCTCGGCCTCATCGTGACCCCAGGCGAGGCGGTGGTGCTCGGTATATTCCTGCAGGTGCTGATCGGGCCAATTGGACTGAAGATTATCTACGCAGATGCCGACCGCACGAGCGCGCTGACCATCGCGGCTTTTGCGGTGGTCGCAACGCCGCTCGGTATCTGGCTGCTCACACAAACCACGCCTGACGTCGCTCGGTTGTTGATTGCTGCGATTGCCATTGGGGCGTTCCTGCTCGTCCTGTTGCCGCAAAAGGTCGGCTTCAAACCCGGCCCAAAGGAGACGGCAGCAACCGGCATCGCATCAGGCATACTCACCGGCTTTGCCGCGATGCCTGGCCCGCCGGTCGTGCCCTATTACCTGCGCCAGCAGATCGAACCAGCCACGGCGCGCGCTTCGATGATGCTGGTCTTTTTCGCGACCGCGATTGCGGGGACGATTTCGTCGTTTGCCCTCGGCCTTGGAAGCTGGCGGCTGGCGTGGCTTGCGATCCTGCTGTTCCCGCCGATGCTGCTCGGCAACTGGCTCGGAGCTAAATCATTTGGCAAAGTACCAGCACCCGTCTGGCGGACATTTGTTGCCTTTGTGCTTGGCCTCGCGGGACTATCGGCGGTCATCCGGCTATTGAACTGAAAGTTATACGGGCCGTTAACTAAAGGCTTTAGACCGGTGTTTGCCATCGTCATCTAAGCCTCGCTGGATGAGGGGCATCATCCTAACCTTGTTACTTTTCGCAGCACCCGCCGCTGCTCTCAACGAAGGCCTGCAATGCGTGCCCTATGCGCGGGCATTGTCGGGCGTCACGATCTTCGGCGACGCGCATACATGGTGGGGTCAGGCCGACGGCAGATATGCTCGCGGGAACGCGCCTAAGGTCGGCGCGGTTCTGGCGTTCCCACCGCACGGCAATATGCGGTTAGGCCATGTCGCCGCCGTGCGCCGGGTAGTAGACGACCGGACGATCATCATCAGCCACGCCAATTGGTCGACGATAGGCGGCGTCCGCGGCCATATCGAGGAAGACGTCCGCGCGGTCGATGTGTCGGACGACAACGACTGGAGCGCAGTCCGCGTCTGGTACACCCCGAACGCGGCGCTGGGCAGCACGCAGTGGCCAGCGCACGGCTTCATCTACCCCAAAGCGAAACGCAGCGACGGCGAGGTGAAGAAGGCGGTTGCAACTTTGCTCGGAGGGAGGATGTCGGCGCCAGCGGTGGTTCAACTGGCGGCGATGAAGCCTGAAATTGCCAAGCCCGGCAAAGCAGGCTTTGGCCTGTCTTCCAACCTGTTGTCCGACATTGACCGGAAAGCGGCGAAAGAAACGAAGGGTAAGTCATTTGCGGCATTGCCAGCCAAGCGCGATCCAATTGCTGAAATCATGGCAAAGTTGAACCGTTAAGCAGCGCGCTTTTGAATCGTTAGTTCAAGCCCAAGGGCGCTTAGCACCGAAGTCAGCGTTTCCAGCGTCGGGTTCCCGTTTTCCGACAGTGCGGTATAAAGCGCTTGCCGCCCTAGGCCAGTTTTCTTAGCGACTTCAGTCATTCCCTGCGACCGCGCTACGTCACCTAGGGCGCGCGCGATATGTTTGGGATCGTTACCTTCCATCGCGGCTTCAAGATAATAGAATATGTCTTCCTCGGTCTTGAGGTGCCGTGCTGGATCAAATGGGAAGACCTTCAATGCCATCGTCTGCTTCCTTTGCGAGTTTTTTGGCTTTCGCAATGTCGCGCGCCTGCGAACCCTTGTCTCCGCCGCACAGCAGGATGATGAGTACACCATCTCGCCATACGTAATAAACACGATAGCCGGAGCCGAAATGCAGGCGCAATTCCTGCACTCCATCACCGACCGACTTTGTATCACCAGCATTGCCGTTGGCTAGGCGCCGCAGCCGGTCGTGAATCCTTAGGCGTGACTTCCCGTCGCGCAGGCCATCAAGCCAGTCGCGGAATTGCTCTGTCTCAACAATGACTATTTGTCCTTCATAAAGGACATTCTGAGATTTGTCAAGCGTCATGCATATCCGTCCATTTTTCAAGGTCGGACTACTAAGTAATTCTATTATTTAGACTGTCCAATAGGTTTTAAGGGATTTACCTACTAACTCGTCCCATCATTTCCCAAACTTCCGTTGCGTCTTCCCGTAACGCGTCTTCCGTGTTCCCGGCCTGCCTTCGGTTGACTTCCCCTTTGGCGCGGTGATTTGTTGTGGGTGGGGGATGCCGAGTTCGTCTTGTTCCAGCGAGCGGATTTCGTCGCGGAGTCTTCCGGCGGTTTCGAACTCAAGGTCTGCCGCCGCGGCGCGCATTTGCTTTTCGAGGTCCTCGATATACGCGCGCAGGTTGTGGCCGACCATGTGGCTCGGCCCGTCCTCGATTTCGACCAATACCGAATCGCGGTTTGATACGTCCTTGATGATGTCGCCAATCGCGCGCTTGATCGACTCGGGCGTGATGCCGTGTTCGAGGTTATACGCGACCTGCTTTTCGCGCCGCCGGTCGGTTTCGCGGATGGCGCGTTCCATGCTGCCGGTCATCCGGTCGGCGTAGAGGATAACGCGACCATCGACGTTGCGCGCGGCGCGACCAATGGTCTGGATGAGCGAAGTTTCGCTGCGCAGAAAGCCTTCCTTGTCGGCGTCGAGTATCGTCACCAACCCGCATTCGGGAATGTCGAGGCCTTCGCGCAACAGGTTGATTCCAACGAGCACATCATAAACCCCCAGCCGCAAATCGCGGATCAACTCGATGCGCTCAAGCGTCTCGACATCGCTGTGCATATACCGCACGCGCAAACCAGCCTCGTGCATGAACTCGGTCAGGTCTTCGGCCATTCGCTTGGTCAGCGTCGTCACCAGCGTCCGGTACCCCGCCTCGGCCGTCTTGCGACATTCGTTGATGCAATCCTGCACCTGATCCTCGGTCGGGCGGATTTCAACTGGCGGGTCGATCAGGCCGGTTGGACGGATGACCTGCTCGGCAAACACGCCGCCGGTTTGCTCCATTTCCCAATTGCCGGGGGTCGCGGTGACATAGGTGGTCTGCGGGCGCATGACCTCCCATTCGTTGAAGCGAAGTGGGCGGTTGTCGATGCAGCTCGGCAGACGGAAGCCATATTCGGCGAGCGTCAGTTTGCGCCGGTGGTCACCGCGCGACATGCCGTTGATCTGGCCAATGGTGACATGGCTTTCGTCGACAAACAGCAACGCGTTGTCGGGCAGATATTCAAACAATGTCGGTGGCGGCTCACCGGGTAGGCGACCGGTCAGGAAGCGGCTGTAGTTTTCGATGCCAGCGCACGAACCGGTCGCCGCAATCATTTCAAGGTCAAAATTCGTCCGCTGTTCCAACCGCTGCGCCTCGAGCAATTTGCCTTCGATCTCAAGCTCCTTCAGCCGCTCGGTCAACTCGAAACGGATAGCCGCGCTCGCCTGCTTCATCGTTGGACCCGGCGTGACATAATGTGAGTTGGCGTAAATCCGCACGGTATTGAGCTTCGCGCCTGACTTGCCCGTCAGCGGATCGAATTCGGCGATCTCCTCGATGTCATCGCCAAAAAACGAAACACGCCACGCCATATCTTCATAATGCGACGGAAATATCTCAAGATTGTCGCCGCGCACTCGGAAATTCCCGCGCGAAAACCCGGCATCGTTGCGTTTGTATTGAAGCGCCACCAGCTTGCGGATCAATTCGCGCTGGTCAACGCTCTCGCCTTTTTTCAGGTCGAAAATCATCGCTGAATAGGTTTCGACCGACCCAATACCGTAAAGGCACGATACCGATGCAACGATGATCACGTCATCGCGTTCAAGCAATGCCCGAGTCGCCGAATGCCGCATCCGGTCGATGGCCTCGTTTACCGAGGACTCCTTCTCGATATAGGTGTCCGACCGAGCGACATAGGCCTCGGGCTGGTAATAGTCATAGTAGCTGACGAAATATTCGACCGCGTTATCGGGGAAGAAACTCTTGAACTCGCCGTACAACTGCGCCGCCAAAATCTTGTTGGGCGCAAGGATCAACGCAGGCCGCTGCACCGCCTCGATGACCTTGGCCATCGTGAAGGTCTTGCCCGA
>JANPAM010000199.1:0-1902 GCA_031429915.1 Sphingomonadales bacterium
CCTTATGGACCTCGCCTGCTACCGTGGCCTCCGCCACCGTAAGGGGCTCCCGGTTCGTGGCCAGCGTACGCATACCAATGCGCGCACCCGTAAGGGCAAGCCAAAGGCACTCGCGGGTAAGAAGAAGTAATTAGGGCCAGCGCCCACTTACTTTTTTCGCATATTTCGAATAGGATACACACAAATGGCAGGCGAACCAAAGCGCATTAAAAAGCGGGAACGCAAGAATATTTCGGCGGGTGTTGCGCATGTCAACGCCAGCTTTAACAACACGATGATCACGATTACCGATGCGCAAGGCAATACGATCAGCTGGTCTTCGGCTGGCACAATGGGCTTCAAGGGTAGCCGCAAGTCTACACCCTATGCAGCTCAAGTTGCGGCGGAAGATGCAGGCAAGAAAGCCGCCGATCATGGCGTTCGGACGCTGGAAGTCGAAGTCAAGGGTCCAGGCTCGGGCCGCGAAAGCGCGCTTCGCGCATTGCAGGCGGTGGGTTTCACCATCACCTCGATCCGCGACGTGACCTCGATTCCGCACAACGGCGTCCGTCCTTCCAAACGTCGCAGGGTCTAACTCTGGGCGTTTAATCAATTCGTTTCGGGAACGGCTGGCCGGTCGTTCCTTCTTTACCATAGGCAGACCGGCACGGTGCACCAAAAGCCGGTTTCGCCCAAACAATAGGGAACATCCATGTCCGTCAATATCAAGAACTGGCAGGAACTGAAAAAGCCCAACGCTCTCGAACTCAAATCGGGCAGCGATGCAAAGCGCAAAGCAACATTCGTCGCTGAACCGCTTGAGCGTGGCTTTGGCCTTACGCTTGGCAACGCGCTGCGTCGTGTGCTTCTTTCGTCGCTGCAGGGCGCGGCGATTACATCGATCAAGATCGAAAACGTGTTGCACGAATTCTCGTCGCTTGCCGGTGTTCGTGAAGATGTCACTGACATCGTGCTCAACATCAAGCAGGTTGCACTTAAAATGGAAGGTGAGGGCCCGAAACGGCTTCAGCTTTCGGCAACCGGCCCAGGCCAAGTGACCGCTGGCGACATCGCGGTTTCGGGCGACATCGTTGTGATGAACCCTGATCTCGTCATTTGCCACCTCGATGACGGCGCGACGCTCAACATGGAAATCACCGCCGACAGCGGCAAGGGTTATGTACCAGCCGTTGCAAACCGTCCTGCGGATGCACCAATCGGTTTGATCCCCGTGGACAGCCTGTATTCGCCGGTGCGCCAAGTTGCGTATAAGGTCGATAATGCGCGTATTGGCCAAGAGCTGGATTACGATAAGCTCTCGCTTACCATCGAAACTGACGGCACCGTAACACCGGAAGACGCTGTGGCCTACGCCGCTCGCATCCTTCAAGACCAGTTGCAGGTCTTCGTTCACTTCGAAGATTCGATGGCAGCATCCTCGCCGATGATCGGCATGGCGGCACCTTCGGCATCGTCGGAAGAATCGGATGCGAACCAGCTCAACCGTTATCTGTTGAAGAAGGTCGACGAGCTCGAACTGTCGGTTCGCAGCGCAAACTGCCTGAAAAACGACAACATCATTTACATCGGGGACCTTGTTCAAAAGAGCGAAGCCGAAATGCTCCGCACCCCGAATTTCGGCCGCAAATCCTTGAACGAAATCAAGGAAGTGCTGTCCAGCATGGGTCTGCGCCTCGGCATGGATATTCCTGGCTGGCCGCCGGAGAATATCGAGGAAATGGCGAAGAAATTGGAGCAGGAATTGCTCGGATAAAAGGGGTACTCTACTCCGGTTAGCGACAGGAAGGGCCGTCCCGCGAGGGGCGGCCCTTTTTCTTATTCGGCGCGAGCATCCGCCCAAAAAACCTCTGTCCTACAACTAACCAAATAGGCTAGCTGCATCGGATGGCCGAGTCGTTCGTT
>JANPAM010000200.1:0-2259 GCA_031429915.1 Sphingomonadales bacterium
AAGACACCACGCAAAAAGGCAGCGGCAAAAGATGTGGCTGAAAGCCAAGCAGCGACTTCTTCCGATGGCGAAGCAGCCGACGGCGAGCCGCGCAGTGGATGGTGGCAGCGTACGTTTGGGTGATAAAACCCTCTCCCGTCGGGGGAGGGTACGAAACCTGAGCCCAATGGCTTAGGCGAAGTTGGTGAGGGGATCTGCGCTGTCGATAGGGCGCATCCCCTCACCCAGCTACAGCTGGGCAACAAGTTGCCAAGCTTTCACAACTCTCTCCCAATGGGAGAGGGATAAGAGCGCCCAAAACTTCTTCATTGCGCGTTCAGCTTAACTTGGCCATTCCCGCCCGATGGTATTATCCCCAATCCGCCGCGTTCGCGTGGCAATTGCGTTGTCGCTCGCGGTCACGCTTTCGGCGCAACCGGCGATGGCGCAATCCGTCCTCCGCGATGCCGAAACCGAAGCATTTTTCGACGAGATATCCGAACCGCTTATCCGCGCCGCAGGGCTTGATCCGAAAAATGTCGATATCGTCCTGATCAACGACAAGTCGATCAACGCCTTTGTTGCTGGCGGGCAAACGGTTTATTTGCACAGCGGCTTGATCGACGCTGCGGTTAGCGCGAACGAGGTCCAAGGCGTCATCGCTCATGAGCTTGGACATGTCGAGGGCGGCCACGTCATCCGTTTCGGCGAAGGCGTTGCCGCGGCCAGCGGCTTCAGCATCGCCTCCCTGATCCTTGCCGCTGCTGCGATTGCCGCAGGTGCCGGAGAAGCTGGCATGGCCATATTGTCCGCCGGACAAGCGGCGGCAATGGGCAAGTTCCTCGCGTTTACGCGGGCGCAAGAGGGGACCGCAGATGCCTCGGGCTCACGATATCTGTCGAAGTCAGGCATAACCGGCAAAGGCTCAATCGGCTTTTTCAAGAAGCTGCAAAATTTCGAGTTCCGTTTGGGCATCCCGCAAGAGGACAGCTATGGCCGGACCCACCCGTTATCGGGCGAACGGATTTCTGTCCTCGAGGATACTTACAAAGCAGACCCGGCATGGAACGCGGCGCTTAACCCGAAATGGGAAAGCGATTTCAAACGCGTGAAGGCGAAGCTACTTGGCTATCTTGCCGACCCGACCGCCACGCTGCGCGATTACCCTGAAAGCGATAAGAGCATCGCTGGCCAATACGCCCGGGCTTATGCGTGGCATAAAGCTGCCTACCCACAAAAGGCGCTTGCCGAGGCATCCGCGCTCGTTAAATCGGCGCCAGATGATCCTTATTTCCTTGAGCTGCACGGTCAGATATTGCTCGAGTCCGGTCAGCCCGCAGATGCGGTAGAGCCGCTTCGTAAGGCGGTCAGGCTAACCGGTAACCAGCCGCTGATTGCCGCAATTTTCGGCCATGCGTTGATCGCCACCGAGGATAAGGCCAATCTGGCTGAAGCCGCCCAAGTGCTCCGCGCATCGGTTACCAAGGACAATGAAAACCCGTTCGCTTGGTATCAACTGGGTGTTGTTTACGAACAGCAAGGCGACACGGCGCGCGCTGCGTTGGCCAGTGCCGAGCGCTATCTGATGGAAGGCAAACCGCAACTTGCCCTGCCCAATGCGCAAACCGCGATGGCCGGGCTGACCGAATACTCGCCAGACTGGATTCGCGCACAGGATATCAATCTTGTGGCCGAAGCACGCTTGGCGGCGCTCAATAAGAAAAAGCGCCGTCAAAATTTGGGGCTGGCACCACTGCCCGCGCGCCGCTAATCGCAGTGGATGATCGAAGCAGAAAATAGAAACCGCCTTCCGCTAGTTGCTGCCGCAATTGGGTTTGCAATGCTGTTGGCAATCGGCGGATATCTTTTCTGGAATACCAGCCAAAGCGCGGTTGCCGAACCCGGTAGCGATCAAGCCGAAATCGCCTCGACGGCAGCGGACCAAGCGTTATCGCTAGCAGGGATGGATAAAGCTGACCGCAAGGCGACCGAGGCCGTGGTTCGCGCCTATATCTTGGCAAATCCCGAAATCATCACTGAAGCGGTCGAAATCCTTCAACAACGCCAGGTCGCCGACCGCTTAAAAGCGGGTGGTTCGGCGATGGCTAAAGCATTTTACAGTGCTGAGGCGGGCAATGCCGACGGCGATGTCACAATAGTCGAGTTCACAGATTATAACTGCGGCTATTGCCGGTCGAGCGTTGCCGATGTTGAAAAGCTTTTGGCCGGTGACGGGAAAATAAGGCTCGTCTACCGCGAACTTCCAATCCTGTCCGCCTC
>JANPAM010000201.1:0-2259 GCA_031429915.1 Sphingomonadales bacterium
CAACGGCTCTGCCGAGCTCGACGGGGTGTTCTCGATCTTCTCGGGCAACGGCGCCGACACCCTGCGCGGCGGCGCGGGCAACGACACCATCTCGGGCCGCGGCGGGGCCGACATGCTGTTCGGCGGCGGCGGCAACGACACTTTCCTATACACCAACCTCAGCGACAGCACCCCGGGCGCGCGCGACACCTTCGGCGACTTCGCCACGGGCGACCTGATCGATCTCTCGCGCCTCGATGCGATCACCGGCGGCGCCAACGACGCGTTCAGCTTCATCGGTAGCGCCGCGTTCAGCAACACCGCCGGCCAGCTCCGCGCGGTCAACACCGGCGGCAACAACTGGCTCGTCGAAGCCGACGTCAACGGCGACTCAATCGCAGACTTCGCGCTGTTCCTCACTGTCTCCGATAACCACCCCATTACGGTTAGTGATTTTCTGCCTTAGATTTGCACCCGTTGGTAACGCTCCAGACAACGTATCGGCCATCAGGGTAGGAGCCCAGCGGGCTTCGAATTGACACGCCAGTGTGTTGTCTCAATAGTCACGTGGTCAAAGCTGGTCGCTTCAGCACTGAATCGCTGAGAATATCCGCCGCCCGAGCCATCGGTGCGATGCGCGGTGGGAAATTGTTCGGAGGGTCGCATGGTCGAGTATGTTGCGAATGAGCTGTATGGCGCGCTCCCTCAACGGAACCTGCATATAAACGCGTCCGGTACACAGGATGCGCCTGTTATCGCCCACCTCGCCGGTGGCGGTTTCGTGGCGGGATGGATTTCAGATAGAAGCTTCTTTGTTCAGCGATACGATGCACAAGGGATCAAGGTTGGCGGCGAGCAATCGATCGTTTCCGGCGGCCTGTCCCTTATCGTTAGCCAGCCTGCACTCGTCGGCCTTAGCGGCGGTGGGTTTGCAGCGGCATGGTCTGCAAATGGCATTTACGCGCAGACGTTCGACGCATCGGGCGCTGCGATCAGCGGTGTTTTCGCTGCATCGACTTCCCCGCCGATCCCACAGATGCAGCAGCCGACGCTTGGAGCCGAGGCGAACAACGGACTTGTGATCGCTTGGACCGATGCGAGCGGCAACGGTGCCGGCAAGGTATATGCGCGCGTGTTCGATGCGCTGGGTGCCGGTCTGACGGGCGAGATCGTGGTCGCGGCGAACTATCCCGACAACAACTACTTTCCCAAGGTTTCGGTTCAGGCAGACGGCGATTTCTTGGTCGCTTGGACCGGCTCTTATACTGCACTTTCAGGCGAAAGGTTTTCACCAACGGCAAACGCGCGACTTTACGATGCAGCCGGAAATCCGAAGAGCGGCGTGGTTTCAAGCCACGATTTCCAAAGCACCCCAGGTTTTCATGACGCTTACTACGAATCCATCACAACGCTGACATCCGGTCGCTTCGTGATGACGTGGACGGACAGCACTGGCAACGGCGACGCGATTCGCGGTCAGATTTACGACAGCGACGGCGCGCTGATTGGAGCACAGTTTCAGGTAAATCCGGCAAACGGGCTCGCCGCTGGTCAATCGACCGTGGCTTGGTTGGATAACGGTGGCTTCATGGTCACGTGGCGACCCGACACGAGCGATGGCGGTCCGAACTATTCTCAGCACGGTGACATTCTTGCTCAGGCCTTCGATGCTGCCGGGGCCAAGGTTGGCGCCGCGTTTGTTGTAAACAACACCACGTCACTCGGTCAGGATACCCCCGCCGTTGCAGCATTCGGAAGCGGCGATTTCGCCGTAATCTGGCACACTTGGACAAGCGGCACCGCACAGGACGTCGCGATCAAGCTTTACTACTCCACCATCGACGGCACGACCAACGGCGAGACGCTGACCGGCACACCGGACACGGACTACATCAACGGACTCGGCGGCGATGACATACTGATCGGGCTGGGCAGCAATAACGTGTTGGACGGCGGCGACGGCGACGATTTTTTCCGGCTGGAGCAAGGCGCAAACGACACTGCGCTTGGCGGCGCTGGCAATGATGCGTTCTACTTCGGCGCAGCATTTAGTCCTGTCGACATCGTCGATGGCGGTGCGGGGACGCGCGACCAGCTCGGCTTGCAGGGCAACTACGCTGGCGGCGTGACCTTCGGCAACAACGTGACCGGCATCGAGCAGGTGATCCTGCTCCCCGGCAGCGACACCCGCTTCGGCGATGTTTCGGGAGCGTTCTACAGCTATGCGATCACGACGGGCAACGCGGCCATCGCGGCGGGTGCGCAGATGGTGTTCCAGGC
>JANPAM010000202.1:0-7828 GCA_031429915.1 Sphingomonadales bacterium
CGGATATGGCAAATGTGGCCCAACTTGCCGAATCCCTCGATATACCTGCCCAGCGTATCGAGCGCTTGTCGCGCCGGGTTTTCGGATTTCCGCCGAAACGGCTCCTTCGAAGGCAACGGTTCTTGCGCACTCTGGGGGTCAGGCTGCTTGACCCTGAACTCAGATGGAACAGCGTGTTGGACGCGCAATATCATGACCAGGCCCATTTCACCCGCGACTTTCACGACTTCATGGGAATGTCGCCGAGCGATTATCTTGCGCTGCCCCGGCCAATCAGCCGCGCCGCAGTCCGCGCTCGTGCAGAGGCGTTGGGGCAGCCGTTTCAGGTGCTTCAGGGGCCGCAGCCAACCGATAGCCACTGAATCTGCCTTTCGACTTGATTTCTGAGCGAATCCGGCTAATGGCCGTCGCTTCCGAATAAGCGGGCTGGCTAAAAGGGCTGCCATGTTCGCTTGACACGGACTCACCAAAAGGAGACCAAAATGCCCAAGCTAAAGACCAAAAGTGGTGTGAAGAAGCGATTCAAGATCACTGCAACCGGCAAGATCAAGCACGGCGTCGTTGGAAAACGTCACCGTTTGAGCAGCCATAATGCAAAATATATCCGCCAGAACCGTGGCACCAGCGTAATTTCTGCGCCTGATGCCAAGACAATCAAAAAATGGGCGCCTTACGGGCTTTAATTTGAATTGCGGCACCAGCCCACTCCCCCACCCGGCCACCCGACAGGGTATCTTATGGGTGGCCGGGTGGGGGAGTGGGCCGGAGCGGACTTCGACGTTAGTCGAAAAATAAATGCAAAGGATATAGATTATGGCACGCGTCAAACGGGGTGTTACCACCCACGCCAAACACAAAAGAATCTTGGAACAGGCGAAGGGCTATTATGGCCGTCGCAAAAATACCATCCGCGTTGCTCGTCAAGCTGTTGAAAAGGCTGGCCAGTACGCATATCGCGACCGCAAGGTAAACAAGCGCAACTTCCGCGCATTGTGGATCCAGCGAATCAACGCCGCCGTCCGCGCCGAAGGCATGACCTACGGCGTATTCATGCACGGCATCAAACTGGCGGGCATCGAAATCGACCGCAAGATCATGGCCGACATGGCCATGAACGAAGCGGCGATGTTTAGCACAATTATTGCGCAGTCGAAGGCAGCTTTGGAAAAAGCCGCGTAAACTTTAAACTTCAATATTGCGCAAAAGGGCGTGGGCGGCACTTGCCGTTCGCGCCCTTTTGCTTATGCAGACGGACGACATGACAGATATAGCCACACTCCAATCCGAACTGACAGAGGCCATCAATATGGCCCATACGCTTGATGCGTTGGAGGCCGTGCGCATCTCCGCGCTTGGCAAACAGGGTAGTGTATCTGCGCTGCTCAAGACGATGGGTGCAATGTCGCCGGACGATCGGCAGGTGCAGGGACCGCTTATTAACGGCTTGCGCGAAACCGTCAGCGCTGCGCTTGCTGCTAAACGGACTGCATTGGAAACCGCGTTGCTTAATGAACGTCTTTCCAACGAGCGGGTCGATATGACACTGCCGGCGCCTGTAACCCCGCAAGGCTCGGTGCATCCCGTCAGTCAGGTCATGGACGAGCTGGCCGAGATATTTGCCGATATGGGCTTTGCCGTCGCCGAAGGGCCGGAGATTGAGGACCAGTGGCATAACTTCACCGCGCTCAACATGCCTGAAACGCATCCGGCGCGGGCGATGCATGATACGTTTTATTTGCAAGCGGCGGAAGGCGAAGAGGCGAAGGTTCTACGGACTCACACATCGCCGGTGCAAATCCGGACGATGATGAACCAGAAGCCGCCAATCCGGATCATCGCACCGGGGCGTGTTTACCGGTCGGATAGTGACGCGACGCATACGCCAATGTTTCACCAGATCGAAGGACTGGTCATCGACAAAGGTATTCACCTCGGTCATCTGAAATGGACGTTGGAGACTTTCCTCAAAGCCTTTTTCGAGCGTGATGAACTAAGCATCCGCCTTCGCCCAAGCTACTTTCCGTTCACCGAGCCGTCGGCTGAGGTCGATGTCAACTTCTCGGTCGAGAATGGCAAGCGCGTTTTGGGCGGAACTGGTGGCTGGATGGAACTGCTCGGCAGCGGCATGGTCCACCCCAAGGTCATATCGGCGTGCGGGCTTGATCCGGACGTCTATCAAGGCTTTGCCTTCGGAGTCGGCGTCGACCGTCTGGCGATGCTGAAATACGGCATGGACGACCTGCGCGCGTTCTTCGACGGCGACCTCCGCTGGCTCAAACATTATGGTTTCGGCGCGCTCGATGTACCGACTTTGAGCGGAGGAGTGGGCGCATGAAGTTCTCGCTTAGTTGGCTCAAAGAGCATCTCGACACCGATGCTGACATCAATGCGGTCGCCGACCGGTTGAACCAGATCGGGCTTGAGGTCGAGGGTATCGAAAACCCGGCCGAAAAACTGTCCGCATTCCGAATTGCCAAAGTGTTGAGCGCGGCTCCCCACCCGCAGGCTGACAAGCTGCAAGTCCTGTCGGTCGATGCCGGAGGCGCGCCGCTACAGGTCGTATGCGGCGCTCCCAACGCGCGCGCCGGAATGCTGGGCGTTTTCGGTCCGGCGGGCGCTGTGGTTCCATCGAACGGCATGGTGCTTAAAGTTGCTTCCATTCGCGGCGTCGAATCGAACGGCATGATGTGCTCGATTGCCGAGCTCGAACTCGGTGACGATCACGATGGCATCATCGAACTGTCCGCCGATGCGCCCGTGGGTCAGGTCTACGTCGACTGGGCCGGACTCGACGATTCAGTCATCGACGTGTCAATTACCCCCAACCGGCAGGACTGCATGGGTGTGCGCGGTATCGCTCGCGATTTGGCCGCTGCAGGACTTGGGACGCTTAGGCCGCTTGCCGAAGTCTACCGCATGACCGAGCTTGCTCCGGTTGACGGGAGCGACCCTTCTCCCGACGTCCGCACCGACGACGTCGAAGGCTGCCCCGCATTTTACGCACAAAGCATATCGGGCGTTACCAACGGGGCTTCGCCCGAATGGATGGCGAGCAAGCTGAAGGCAATTGGCCAGAAGCCCATATCGGCGTTGGTCGACATAACCAATTTCATCTCGATTGATCTCGGGCGTCCTTTGCATGTCTATGACCGTGCAAAGCTGTCCGGTCCGCTTGTTGCGCGCAAAGCCAAAGACGGTGAACAGATTCTGGCCCTCAACGGCAAGATCTACACGCTCGATGCAAGCATGGCAGTCATTGCCGACGACGATATGGTTCACGACATCGGCGGCATCATGGGCGGCGAGCATTCGGGCGTTTCCGATGCGACCACCGATGTGTTGATCGAGTGCGCCTATTTCGATCCCGAGCATATTGCGCGCACCGGGCAAAAGCTGGCGCTGACCAGCGACGCGCGGCAACGGTTCGAGCGCGGCGTTGATCCGGCGTTTCTCGACGACGGCCTGGCGATTGCGACAAAACTGGTTTTAGATCACTGCGGTGGGACGACCAGTGCGGTCGTGCGCTCGGGCACCCCACCAGTTGCGCCGCGCAACATTTCCTATGACACTGGCCAGTGCCTGCGGCTGGGAGGGGTAGATGTCGGCCCGGATAGGCAGCGCGAAATCCTTGAAAGCCTCGGTTTTTCGGTGAGTGCCGATTGGCAAGTGACGCCACCCAGCTGGCGGAGTGACGTCGAAGCAAGCGCCGACCTAGTCGAAGAAGTCGTACGGATGATCGGGCTGGATCATGTCCCGTCGACGCCGCTTGAGCGTGATGCCGGTGTTGCCAAACCGACCGCAACGCCGATGCAAAAGATTGAGCGCAAGGTGCGCCGAAGTGCGGCAGCACGAGGTCTCAACGAAGCAATCAACTGGTCATTCATCCCCGAAACCGAGGCTGCTGCTTTTGGCGGTGGTGCCTGGGTGCTGGCCAACCCGATTTCGGAAGACATGAAGGTCATGCGCCCTTCGTTGCTGCCCGGGCTTTTATCGGCAGCCAGACGCAATCTGGATCGCGGCGCAGATAGCGTCAGGCTGTTTGAAATCGGTCGGCGTTATCTTGGAGACGCTGAAAAACTGACCGCCAGTGTAGTGCTCATAGGCGAAAAACAGCCGCGCGGTTGGGCAGATGGCAAGGCCATCAAGTTCGATGCGTTCGACGCAAAGGCAGAGGCGATGGCATTGCTTGCAGCCGCTGGCGTTGCCGTGGAATCGCTGATGGTATTGGGAGAAGCAGGTGATCATTATCACCCCGGCCAATCCGCAACGCTACGCATGGGTCCGAAGAACATCCTTGCGGCATTCGGCGCGCTGCATCCCGCAACCGCCAAGGCTTTCGATCTCGACGGACCGGTAATGGCGGCGGAAATCTATCTCGATTCCATCCCTCTGAAGAAAGCCGCCGGTTTTATGCGCTCGGCCTTTTCCCCGCCTGTGCTCCAATCCGTGACCCGCGACTTCGCTTTCCTCGTCCCCGCCGATATGCCAAGTGGCGATTTGGTTCGGGCGATCAAGGGAGCGGATCGGGACAATATCGTGTCGGTTCAGCTGTTCGACCAGTTCGCAGGCCAAGGCGTGCCCGAGGGCCAAAAGTCACTCGCGGTAGAGGTGACATTGCAACCTGCCGACAAGAGCTATGGCGACGATGACCTAAAGGTAATTTCCGACAAAGTCATCGCAGCGGCGGCAAAATTGCGCGCGGCACTCAGAAGCTAATGCAAAAGGCCGGAGCATTACTGCCCCAGCCCTTTTGGCATCTATTAGCGTTCTTTTAGAAACGATATTCCACGCTGAATGTCGCGGTACGTGGTGGGCCGTAATAGCCGATAATAGAGTTGCCGAACAACGCGCCGGGGAAGTTATAACCGCCGACGCGGTATCGTTCGTCGGTCAGGTTACGGAGATTGACCGATAGTTTGATCTTCTCGTCGGGTGACAGCCAGTTGGCCGAAGCATCGACCAGAAAATAACCGTCCGGATCGAGCAGCGGCACGGCGATCTCGAACAACTGGACATCGCTGCGCAGTGAAATCGCTGGAGTGAATGACAGCATCCCGCCCAAGAAGTCGCTCGACATGGTGGCAGATGCGCTGGCGGTGAATTTCGGCGTATTCTGGAAAGCGCGCTGGTCTGCGACATCAACTGGCGTTGTGCCGCCGCCGATGAAGGTCAGAAATTCCTTATAATCCGCATTGGTGTAGCCGAATGCCGCGTTCATCGAGAAATAGGGCGAAGGCACAGCCCGCAGTTCCAGCTCAGCACCATAAATTTCACCGCGTCCGGCATTGTCGACAAAGCTAACCACGCCGCCGAAAACGTTGGGTGCCTGAATGGTAACCTGCTGGTCCTTGTAAGTGGACTTATACATGGCAAAGTTTGCGAATAATTTGCGATCTAGCAGTGCGCTCTTCAACCCCACTTCATAGCTGTCGATTGTTTCCGAACCGTATCCGTCGACCGTCGTCGGTGTGAACACAGCATCACCGCGCATGTCGAAACCGCCCGACTTGAAACCCTGCCCGTATGAGGCGTAGAAATTGAGGTTGTCGGTCGGCTGATAGCTGAGAGATACCCGCGGCGTTAGTTTTTTGAAGCTTCGGTCATTGGTGTAATTGGTGCGGATCAGTCCGGGGACTGCTGCTGCATTGCCAAACTCCGGACTGCGAATGCCCGTATAGTTCCGGCGGAAGACCGTTCCGGTTTTGTCGTCATGGGTATAGCGCAGACCGGCCGAAATCTTGAATTGCTCGGTCAGGTCGAAGCTGAAATCGGCAAACGCCGCATAGCTTTTGGTTTTCACGGTACCCGAAGTCAAAATTGTCAGATTTGCTAGGCCAAGCACGGTGTCAAAAGCGCCGCTTGCCCGCGCGTCGAGATAGTAAAGACCAGCGACGCCCTGAACCCGGTCGCTTTCAAACAGCACTTGCAGTTCTTGCGTGAACTGGCGGTCATCATAAAACGCAGGGATATCGAGCACTGGACCAGCCGTGTTGTCAAAATCGATTAGTGTATCGGTGCGGCCATCGCGGTAGGCCGAAATCGTTTTGACCGTTACCTGGTCCGACAAGCCGAACTCGCCGGTTAGCGACACGCCTTGAGTGGTCACTTTGTTATCGTCACCAATGCCTGCGCGCGTGTCATAAATGCTTTGCGTAGGCTGAAACGCAACCAAGCCGCCATTGCCGACAAGCCGCGTTCCGTGGCGCGGGTTTGACTTGTCGATGGTCTTGTCAGCCGCGATGCGGATGAAGATGTCATCGCTCGGAGCAAATTCTGCCGATATGCGGCCGGCCAACACGTCCTTGTTGTAATGCTCGGCACCGGTGGTCAGGTTTGTACCAAAACCATCGCGCTGATACCACGCGACCGCGCCGCCGATCGACAGGCTGTCGCCGATTGGAACGGTCACTTGCCCGATCAGGTCGATCTGGTCGAACGCACCGTATGATGCGCGAACCTTGCCACCGAAATCCGAACCGAGCTTGTTCGTTACATATTTGATCGCGCCGCCAACGGTGTTGCGGCCGTAAAGCGTTCCTTGCGGACCACGCAGCACTTCGACGCGGCTAACGTCGAAGATGTCGAGGACGGCACCCTGCGGGCGGGCGACATAGACGTCATCGACATAAAGGCCGACACCGGGTTCGAACCCCCAAAGCGGGTCCTGCTGACCGACGCCGCGGATGAAGCCGATCAACGTCGAGTTCGATCCGCGCGCGATCTGAAGCGTCATATTGGGCGTCTTGTCCTGCAAAGCAGTGATGTCGACAGCACCTTGTGCCGCGAGCGCTTCGCCAGAAATTGCACTTACCGAGATCGGGACGTCGAGCAGGCTTTCCTCACGGCGGCGGGCGGTTACGATGATTTCGCCTTCAGCGACTTCGAACGCGGCTTCTTCTTGGGCAGCAACGGGGGCAGCGACCATTAAGCAGGGAATGGCAATGCCCGCCAACAGCGCACCACGTAAAATAGCGATTTTCGGCGTTTTCATTATTGACTCTCCTGCTGAACATCCGGGTCTTTACCCGTTCCCAAAACGGGCTATAGTGAAAGTTGAACCATGTTTCAACTTTGATGAGAGGATAACTGGAAAATGTCTGCCGAACGTGGCATATCGGCAACAATGACGCCCGATGCCAGAACTCCGCGCACTGAACGCGGGCGCAAAACATTGCGCCTGCTACTCGATGCTGCCGCCGCCGAGTTTGGCGAACGTGGGTTCCACGAAAGTTCCGTGGTGAGCATTACCCAGCGAGCTGGTGTCGCACTCGGCAGTTTCTACACCTATTTCGAATCCAAAGATTCGCTATTTCAAGAACTGGTGCAGGATATGTCCGCTCAGGTGCGCAACACGGTCGGTCCGGTTATGGCGGCGGCCCCCAACCGGTTAGAGGGCGAACGCGATGGGCTTGCGACATTCTTGGGCTTTGTCCGCGAGCATAAAGAACTCTACCGGATAATCGACGAAGCCGAATTCGTCGATCCGCCAAGCTACCGGGCGCATTACGAGAATACCGTTGCCGGGTATATCGCCAGCCTGTCCGACGCAGCCAGCAAGGGGCAAATCCGCGCTGATGTCGAAGAAGTCCACGCATGGGCAATCGTCGGCATGAACGTTTTTCTGGGGCTTCGGTATGGCGTGTTGGGTAATGACCGTGACGTCTATGACGTCGCCAATGTCGCAGCCGACTTTCTGACAAACGGATTGAAGCGCTAGTCAATCACCCGTTAAATGTTCCATTTGGCTCGAAATCGCTTACAGCGCCCCACATGACGCTCAACCGCCGCACATTTGCCATTATTTCTCACCCCGACGCGGGTAAGACTA